>JAAWBZ010000214.1 GCA_022792945.1 Oscillospiraceae bacterium
GTAATTTATACTAAACTACGTTGACCACATGCGCCGCTGCATTGTATACAAGTATTCAAAAAGGGGTAGATGGCACAATATTCTATCTTTTTTGTTAGCTTGGAAGTTTAAAGCGATACAGCGCGAAAGTATGCAGGAAAAATATAGATTAGGAGGATATTATGAGAAAGAAAAAATTCTTATCACTACTGCTGGCTGTGACAATGACCATGTCTTTGGCAGCCTGCGGCAACGGTTCGGAAGACTCTTCCGGCAGCGGCCCGGATGACAGCAGCCAGAACAGCCAGGACTCACAAGACACTCAGGACACCCAGGATAGTCAGGATACCGAGGATACCCAGACTCCTGCGGCAGAGGACGCTACATATACGTATAATACCTCTGCCGGCATCCTGCCTGCCGGCTGGAACCCACACACCTATCAGACCGCTGACGACGCCGTGTATTTTGACTATACCACCGACAGTCTGTACTCCCTGTTCTTCAACGATGAGCTCCACCCGCTGGAGGGCCGTGAGGCTTTCGACGGCTATGTGATCGTCCCTTCCATGGCGGCCGATTTCCCTGTGGATGTCACCGAGGAGGTCAAGGCCTCTCATCCGCAGTTCAACATCCCTGAGAGCGCTACCTCCGGCTATGCCTGGAGCGTCAAGCTCCGCGACGGCCTGAAGTGGGACGACGGCACCCCCATCACCGCCCAGGACTTCGTGGACTCTCTGGAGCGCTGCCTGCGCCCCGAACTGCTTAACTACCGCTCCAGCGACTATAACCGCGGCACCTACGCCGTTGTCAACGCCGAGAACTACGCTCTGTCCGGCAATCCCGTGTTCCAGAGCTTCGCAGAAGCCGGCACCACCTACGCCGACTTCATCGCGAACGGCGGCACCGACGACCAGGTGGTCGTGGACATGAACGGCTTCTGGGGCGTGACCGGCCCCGACAGCCGATTCAACTGGGGCTATATCACCGACGACACCATGGTGCGTGACCCTGCTGTGGCGGAGGGCGAGGACGAGGACTATGTCTCCGCCAAGTACCTGTGGGACAGCTACCTTGGACCCGATGGCGGCTACGCCGGCACCGGATATGATCTCCAGTACACCGGCACCATCATCTACCCCTACGAGGCGGGCTACTCCTTTGATAACGTGGGCCTCTTCGTCAGCGGCGACAATGAGCTGACATTTGTCTATGCCAACGCTCTGGAAGGCTTCTACCTGATGACCTACGGCATGAGCACCCAGTACCTGGTCAAGACCGACCTGTACGACGCCAACCTGAAAGAAACCGAGAGTGCCTCCGGCTCCGTCTGGTCCAGTACCTACGGCACCGGCATGGATACCTCCGTTTCCTACGGCCCCTATAAGATGAGTGAGTTCCAGGCGGATAAGGTCATGCACTTCACCAGGAACGAGAACTGGTGGGGCTGGGACAGCGACGTCTACACCTATGTGGATCCCGAAGACGGCAATACCTACCATATGTACCAGACCACTGACGTGGACATCCAGTACGTCAAGGAAGCCGCCACTCGTAAGCAGATGTTCCTGGCCGGCCAGCTCATATCCTACGGCATGCAGTCCGAGGACTTCGACCAGTACCGCAACTCCGACTACTACTATGCCACTCCCGCTGAGACCGTCTATTTCCTGCTCTTCAACGGCTATGACAAGGTAATCAAGGAGCGCGAGAACGCCGAAGACTTCGACAAGAGTACCACCGATCTGGAGATGCAGATGCTGGAGAGCTTCCGCCGGGCCTGCGCCGTGGCCATCGACCGCGAGAACTTCGCAGCCAC
>JAAWBZ010000188.1 GCA_022792945.1 Oscillospiraceae bacterium
ATCGAAAGGGGGACAAAAACTCATCGCTTGAAAGCATTTTACTCCATGAGTTGGGACACGTTCTGAATCTAAGCCTGACTGGTGACATCTCTGCTGTTCCAGAAGATTTCTTCACTTTTGGAGAGTTGTTCTTTCCAGGTCCCGGCACAACATATCGAGAACAGGCACCGGAATTCTTTGCACACTGTTTTTCAATGGGTATCACCAGCAGACCTGAGTTTCAGCAATATGATGCGTTCCCAACAATTAAACCGGAGCACAAGAGACTGTTTGACACCTGTATGGAATCCCCAATTGCCTCGTTGCCATGACTATCTTACTTAAAACAAAAAATGCGACGCACTGCGCAGCGTTTTGAGCCGACCCCATAAAATCTTCATATCTAAATTTTTTTCTACCATTCCGTTGGAAAAGACGCCGTGAAACTGCGATGAGCCGCTTGGCCCATCGCTTTTCTTTTTGCCGACAATAGCAAGCAGATACAATTCTCAGCATATGCTTTACCATCTCAAACTTGGAGGTGTTTCTTTGAAATCCAAAGATTTGACTGTAATTTGTTATTTTGCAGAGGAAACCTGTTCCCTTGCGGAAATCATCCAAAGTTCGTTCAAGTATTTTCTAAAGAAAGAGTTACAAGACGTTGCAAAATGGGGGCGCAAGGCAGTGTAATGATAGTGATGAATGGCCGCTTATCTCAGGAGGCATGATATGTACTTAGAGATAAGCAATCCCATGGATTACCATGTGGCATTATACATCAGATTATCAAAGGAGGATGAGAACGAAGGGCCATCCGAAAGCGTCAACAACCAGCAATCCTTGCTCGATGAATTTGTCCAGCAACACCGTTTGACCGTTTTCGATACCTATGTTGACGACGGATGGTCCGGCACGAACTTTGACCGGCCGAATTTCCAGCGCATGATCGCCGACATCGAGGCCCGAAAGGTTAACATGGTCATCACCAAGGACCTGAGCCGACTGGGCCGCGACTACATCCTCACCGGCCACTACATGGAACGGTACTTCCCGGAGCACCGAGTCCGCTACATCTCCCTGCTGGACGGTATTGACACCGGGGTGGACTCTACTGCCAACGACATCACCCCTTTCCGCGCCATCATGAACGATATGTACGCCAAGGATATCTCCAAGAAGATTTCCAGCGTCAAGCATGACAAACAGCGCAAGGGCCTGTTTATCGGCGGCAAACCGGTCTACGGCTACAAAATGCACCCTACAGAGAAAAACAAAATCGTCATCGACGAGGACGCTGCCCTTATGGTGCGACGGATTTTCAGTATGGCACTGGACGGCATGAGCTGTCGGAAAATCGCCGTCTGGCTCAACGAAACAGGAGTTCCCACTCCAGCGACTTATGCTGGTTTGCCGGTGGCCAATCCCGGCCCCTACACTGGTCTGTGGAGCAGCGAACGCATTTCCGATATGCTGCAAAATGAGACCTATATTGGAAGTATGGTTCAGGGCCGCACCCGGAAAATCAACTACAAGTCCAAGAAGTGCATCAAGCAGGATCGCCGGGACTGGGTGGTGGTGGAGGACACTCACGAGCCTATTATTGATCGAGAGACTTTCGACAAGGTGCGGACTTTGGTCAACAGCCGAAAACACACCCGCAGCCGGACCTACGACTTCCTGCTCAAAGGGCTGATCTTCTGTCATGAGTGCGGTTATCCGCTGGCGGTGCTCAACCGGAAGAATGCAGCAGGGGAGGATAAGCTGTATTTTGTCTGCCGGACCTACCAGCGGTTCACCAAGGCGGGGGTCTGCACCAGCCACACCATTAAGGAGGAGACCGTTACCCAAGCGGTGGTGGCGAAGGTGCGGGAAGTCTGCGGAGCATATCTGCAAGCGGACCGGCTTTTACCACAGGCGCAGAGGGCGGTAGCCAAAGCCGTCGCCGAGGCAGACAACGAGAAGGAGATCAACTCCCTCAAAGCTAAAATCGACAGCCTGACCGCCCATCTGGACAAGGTCTACATGGATAAGCTCAGCGGCGTTCTGGGCGAGACCGATTTCCAGCGCATCTACGCCAAGGTCAAGGCCGACCGCGCCGCCCTGGAGCAGCGGCTCAGCCAACTGGACCGCCCGGACTTCTCTCCCGCTGAACAAGCTGACTTGGCAAAAAAATTGGTGGAACGGTTCTTGGAAACCGCCTCCACCAACCGGGAGCTGCTGGTCAGCCTGATCGAACGGGTTGAGCTGACTGCCGACAAGCAAATCATCATCAAATTCCGCTTCCGTCAGCTGGGGGCGAATTCTTAGAGGCAATCGCTTACAATAAGCGGGGCGCTATGTATCCCGCATTGAAAAACGCGCCTTAAGCAAGCTGGAGGAAGCACTGGGCCGGGAGGTGTAATCAGGATAGTAGCTCCTCTCCATCGTGGACCTCATCCCCCAGCCCGGAGGCGCCGCCGTAGGAGATC
>JAAWBZ010000215.1 GCA_022792945.1 Oscillospiraceae bacterium
GATAAACAGCATAACCCCCATGCACCCCAGCACATAGGCAAGGCTCCAGAAGATGTCCACCAGGCTCCAGGCGAACACGCCGCCGATACGGTTGGTGTCGCTCATCACCCGGGCCATAATAACCCCTACAGGGGTGGTGTTGTAATAGGAAAAGCTGAGGGTTTGCAGGTGGGTGAACAGGGTCTTTTTCAAGTCCCTGCCCAGGTACATTTCCACCTTCAGGGCTGACCGGGCAAATACGATGGTGCAGGCCATCTGCAGCAGCACCACCAGCATATATACAACCGCAAATCCGGCTATGCCCTCTGTAGTCCTGGGGGTGACAAAGCGGTCTACCACATACCCGGACAAGAGGGGGTAGCAGATGTCTACCGCCGCGTTTACCAGCATAGTGGCGATAACCACTGCCATCAGCCCCCGGTAGGGCCGCAGAAAGGGCAGCAGCTTGGCCCAGGTTTTCAGCGACGAAAACTTTTCCTTTCTTTCTGTGTTTTGATTTTCCATATATGGTAAGTCTCCTTTTCAGGTTTTGCTTTTAGTGGGTGTCCCGCGGGAAAACCCCTCGCAGTGGTTTTCTCGCGCTCTTTCCGGGCCGGAGATTTTTCCCTCGGGAAAAATCTCCACAGGGAACCCCTTACCAGGTGTTGCCTTTACCTTCCCGTGCCTTTCGCACGGCTGGGGGCAAAACCTTGGGGACGCTGTCCCCAAGCCCCTGCAAGCCCTTTTAAAAAAGGGCTTGAGCCGAAAATCACTTTTGGAAAGTGCATTCGGCAGCGTGTGTCCGTTGCGCGGGGTAGTTTGTAAGCGCGGAATATCATTCCGCGGCGAAAAATTTTATCCACGTCCCCCGCGTCTCGGATGCAACGTCACGTTGCCGATTGCATGTCGAAAATGCGCTTGTAAATGCCCTCCTGCTGGGAAAGTTCTTCATGTGTGCCCATCTGGGCCACCTTGCCTCTGTCCAGTACCAGAATCTGGTCGGCGTTCATGAGGGTGGTGATGCGGTGGGCGATAAGGATGGTGGTGCCGTGGACGTTCTCCTTAATGGAATGGCGGATTTTCGCGTCTGTCTCCATGTCCACAGCAGAGAGGGAATCGTCAAAGATTTTAATGGCGGTATCCTGCATCAGCATCCGGGCAATGGCTACCCGCTGCTTCTGCCCGCCGGAAATGGTCACGCCCCGCTCGCCAATAGGCGTATCGTAGCCCTGGGCGAAGTTTTCAATGGCGTCGTCAATAACAGCCAGGCGGGCATAATGCCGCACCGTCTCAATGTCCTCCCGGGCCGCGCCGTCGGCAATGCTTTCCCGGAAGGTTTTGGAGAAGAGGAAAGGCTCCTGCAGCACGATGCCGATGTTTTTCCGC
>JAAWBZ010000034.1 GCA_022792945.1 Oscillospiraceae bacterium
GCTGAATGTCAAGGTCACCGGCGAGGGCACCGATTGGTGGGGCCAGAACATCCGGAAGAACGTGGTGAAGGAGTTCTACCATGTGGACGTCCGCGGCAGCCTCGTGAACATGACCGACGGCTACGGCCGGGTGGCCATGCGCGCCGAATACGACGATTGGGGCGACCTGACGCACAGCGATTCCATCACGGTGAACGGCGGCTTCCGCCAGCTGTATCTGCTGGATAACTATACGGGACATGAGTACGACCAGGTGCTGGAGCTGTACTATGCAAAGTATAGGTTCTATGATCCGGCGGAGAGAAGATTTGTGGCGGAAGACCCCATGAAAGATGGGCTAAATTGGTTTACTTATTGTGGAGACAGCCCTACGAGTCGAGTTGATCCATTAGGACTACTCAAAATCTATGGAGTACATATGTCTGACGCTATTAGCGGAAAAGATATAACGAACACCATTACCAGCAAAGAGACGTATGATAGTGTTCGAACACAGTTTGCTACACTTCTGCGAGAAGGTGTGGCCGAGCGGACAAAGGCACTTGGCCCCAATGTCTCCATTTGTGGGCCAGTGGCTTTCGAGCCTCAACCAAAGAATTGACGATGTTATTGCAATCAGCAATTATGAGTTAAAAACATTTAACTATCCCAACATTTCCACACAGCAAGTTTGGGGGAAATTTGGGGAACTGCTGGAATTAGCATAACATGTCAGTCCGGTGGCAGGCGATGCCTGCCACCGGACTCTAAAGGAAGTGCAGTATGAAGCGAAAAAAGGAAATCCGCTGGATGTTATGGGGACCTGTTCTGGCTGTTGCGGCAATGGCGATAGGGCTTGCCTTTACCAATTACCGCCACGGGCTGATCCTGCATTAGAACAAAATGTACGCTGGGCGATTCCTCCGCAGTACGATATTGCGCTGCCCTTTTCCTCTGGCGCAGCGTTTGTCGGCAATGCAGACGGATTAAATCTGCGCACAAAAAGCGGACAAACACTTTCGCTGGATGTGCCGGAAGATGGCACACTTCCATCCGGCTTTCAATATGGTGTTGCGCAAACGCCGGGCGGATACATATTTGTCAACGGTGTAAAGGCGGATGTTTCTGCGCCCGATGTCTTTTTTCCTCGGTGGCCCAAAATGTGCTGGAACCAGTCATGCAGGGCGAACATTTCGGAATGGTAAACCGGCAGAGCCTATGGTATGACGAGATCTCCGAGATGCGGGGCGGCTATGCGGTCTGTAACAGTTGGACGCCCACCGCGAAAACATGGTGCATTTCTGATGATGGAACGATGGTCGAAACTGAGCCGACGAGTTTTTCTCCCTCGTCGTCCGACGGCCTTGCGGCGACATCTACAAATTGGCAATGCGCCTACTATTCTCTGGAGACCGGATCCATGGCATTTTCCGTAGATTGCCAGGAGGCGCGTCCTTTTTCTGAGGGGCTGGCTGCTGTTCAGAGTGAGGATCGCTATGGTTATATTGACACGACTGGAGCATTGGTAATCGACGCTGTTTATACCGATGCCGGTGAGTTTCATGAGGGCCTTGCGCTGGTTCAGACAGAGAACGGGGAAAGCAGCTTCATAGACACTTCTGGGACGGTCCGCTTTTCCATTGGCACAATGAAATCGGATGGGGTCTTTCACGATGGTTCTGTTGTCGTGCAAAAGGGTAAGCGATATGGAATCATGGATGCTGAGGGAGTATGGCTTCTAAGGCCCACACGTCAAGTGATTCTTTGGTCTGACGCCGGGTTTTACTGTGCGCATGGCACAATGGGCCTGGAGACCTACTGCCCAAGAACCGGTAAACCTGCTGTGCCCTGATTCAGTACAGAAATCTATCTCCTTTCGGACAAAGCAGCCGTTTATTATGTGACCGGCGAGATTGTCATGCGGCCATGCCTCTACTGGCTGTACTGCGGCAGTGAGAGGCTGATCGCGGTGCAGGCAAAACAGGGCGGCCTCTGGGGTGATATCGATTACGAGGGGAATTGGGTCATTCCGCCCATGTTTCGCAGGGCATTTCGTTTCACAGAAGGGCTTGCGTCTGTCACCGACGCGGACGGAAAGTCTGGCTTTTGAGCCAATCCACTGCTGTATCATGACTGGTCCGCAGCACCAAGGGAACGGGCGGCACAGCTGCATCTCACACTGCCATTTGAAGGAGATACCGTCAGTGCCGCGCAGTTTGCGGCGGCGCTACGGCAGTTGACCGGTGAGACTGCACCAGAATTCACGGAAAACGCGGTGCAGCCGATTACCCGGCAGGAGGCTGCGCAACTTCTGTGCCGTGCAGCAGAAGCCCTGGGCGAAACTACCCATTGTTTGTTGGCATTTTTGCACGACAGCGCAGATATTGCCCCGGAATAACGAAACGATGTTGCCTTTGTTTCTGCAATTGGCGTTTTCCCATTGGCATCCGACGGCTGCTTTTATCCGGACGCGCTTCTGTGTCTGGCAGATGCGGAAACTGCAATCGTACAAATGCGGGAATATTTACCGGACCATCAGACCGACCATTCTCTGGAGGATAGCCGCGACCTCAGCCCGGGTTGCAGTGCCGGTCGGATCCAGACGGCCGCTGCCCTTGCCGGAGATCAGGCCGCTGTCTACGGCCCAGGTCATGGCATCTTTGGCCCAATCGGACGTCCTGCTGCCGTCGGCGAAGCTGGTCAGGCTGCCGGTGGCGGCGGTGTTCATGCCAAGGGTTCTGGCGTAACGGTAGAGCATGGTCGCCAGCTGCTCGCGGGTTACATTGCCGTTGGGATTGAAGCCCGTACCGGTGCCGCTGACGATGCCCGCCTGGCTGGCCCAGGTCACGGCATCGCTGTACCAGGTGCCGCTCTGCACATCCGCGAAGCTGTTGCTGCCTGTGGCCTTCGCGTCCTCGAGGCGATAGAGGACCGTGGCCAGCATGGCGCGGTTCATGGGGGCGTTGGGTGAGAAGCTGTTGGCGCTGGTGCCCTGGAACAGCTCATGGCTGGCGGCAAAGGCAACCGCGTCCTTGGCCCAATGCGCGTTCGTGTCCGTAAAGCTCTTGTTCTTCTCGACGATTTTTACCGTGCAGGAGCCATCCACAAGGCCCGCGACGGTTTGGCCGTCCACAACAGACTTTTTCACGATGGTTTCCGTGCCGTCGGCGTTCACGACTACCAGAACGTTGCCGCAATTTGCTATCTTAGTGTGCACTTTCACCACGACACCGCCGGAGAGCTTTTCAATCGGGGTATTGCCGATTTTGACCTCGACCTTGACATCTCCGTTCTCCAATTCCTCCGCCGAAACCGTAAGTGTTCCGCCGGACTTCTTGCTCAGCTCCTCCAGACTGGCGGACGGAATCTTCACGTCAGCGATATCCGTCTTAACGGTCAATGCCGCTTCTGTCTGGCTGGCAATCTGGCCTACGGAAGCCTTTGTGACCTCCACACTGATCTTCGTTGCGTCACCCTCGACCTTGGTCTCGACGACGATTTCTGCCTTGTTTTCCTTTGCAGCCTCAGTGATCGCGCCGCTCATCTGGGACGTGCTGACGCTGGTCTGCGCCTCGCCCTTTTCATTTGTAGTCGCGGCCGGGACCTTGACCTCCGTACTGCCGGAGGGCGCGGGCTTCTCCGCAGGCGTCTCCACCGGCTTAACGGTCGTTCCGCCGCCGCTGGAGCTGCCGCCGCCGCTGCTCCGTTCTGTCACGGTGACAGTGCAAATGGCCACATAGCCGCGGTTCACGGTCTTGGCGGTGATTTCCGCCGTGCCTCTGCCGATCGCCGTGAGAATGCCGTTTTCGTCCACCGTGGCGACACTCTCATCCGAGCTGCTCCAGTCCACCTCCTTGATATCGGCATTGTCCGGTGTCACCGACGCCTTCAGCGCTGTCATCTGGCCAACTTTCAGGGTGACCGCCGTCGGATCGACCGTCACGGACTCCACCGGGAACAGAACCTCCTGGACCAAGACGGTACACGTCGCCGTGAAGCCGCCGTCCTCGGTCGTGACGGTGATCACCGTGGTCCCGATTTTTTTCGGGGTGATCCCACCGCCGGCGTCCACAGCTGCGACCTCCGGATCCGAGGAACTCCACGTCACATTTTTATTGGAAGCGTCCGCCGGCTGCACCACTGCGGTCAGCGCCGTCTCGGCGTCCGGCCGCAGGATGGCCGTCTGCCGCTCCAGCGTGACGCCGGTCGCCGCCACAATCTTCTTTTGGAATACCGCTTCAACGCGGAGGTTTGTGCCGACCACCACGGTGATCGCCTCAGTATACCGCCGGCTGTTGTCCACCTGCCAGTGGGAAAGCTCATAGCCCTTCTCTGGCACGGCAGTCAGGACGACCTTCTGCCCCACAGCATAGGGAGCCTTGGGTGACTGCATCACGCTGCCGCCGAGGCCGCAGGACACCGTCAGAGTGCCGTCCGCGTTCTGCGTCACCTCGAGATCGACAGCCTCTTCCTTGCCTGCGTAGGTGACCGTGATCGTCGCCGTTCCGGCGGTGACGCCGTTCACCACGCCGCCGGCTGTAACGGTGGCCACCGTCGAATTGCCGGAACGGTACTGCGCCTCTTTCGTCACATCCCGCGCCTGGCCGCGGTCATAGTGCGCCCAGACCTGCAGCGGCAGCTGCTGGCCGACGGGCAGCAGCTTGCTGGACGTGACGATCTCCAGCCGCTCCAGCGTCGGCTCCGCCGGAGAGCCCTGCATCGCCGCGGTCAGTGCGTCAGCCGCGGCCTGCATCGCCGCGGCCGAGGCGCTGCCGTCATTAGCCGCCGTGATCGCCGCGGTGCGCGCCGACTGGAACGCCGTCCACTGCTCGTCCTCCGTAAAGTCCGACCGGACGTAGTCCGCCGCCGTCTTCAGCGCGTCGAGGAGCGCCTGCCGCACAGGGTCGTTCTCCAGCGCATACGCCTCGACCTCCCAGAGCGTGATCTCCTTGTGTCCGCCTATCGTGACACGGATGTACTGTGCCGACTGGTCCATCCGGATACCGTTGACGATCCAGCGCTCCATGTCGTTGGAGAGGGTGGCGTGGGTCAAGCTGGCATACGGCGCGTCGGTCCAGGTCGTACCGTTCTGGCTGACCTGGAGGGAAACATTCTGGATGCGCGCCTTGTTGCCCTCCACAATGTCGATCCGCTCATAGATGTCCAGGGTGGTGAGCGTTTTTGCCTCGCCCAGGTCCGCCTGAAGCTGCAGCTCCGGAGAGTTGCTCATCGCCAGCCGGTCATTCTCTCGGTAAATCAAATTGGTCCCCGCAGAATTTGTAACATTCTGGCCGAGATAGCCGTCCGTCAGGAATACCGGCCCAAAACTGTTGCTCCAGGCGGTACCCCTGACCAGCTCCAGGACCTTTCCGAAGAACAGATTCTCCGGCTGCCCGTGTTCGTAGGCCTCGACCTCCCACACGCTCATTTCCTTGTTGCCGCTGTTGGAAATGGTGACCTTCAGCCACTTGGCCGGCTCCTCCAGCTTGATGCCCGAAACAGTCCAGTGCTCCACATAGGTATTGGCGGGAACGTGCGATACCGTGCCGGGATTCTCGGGCTCTGTCCAGGTCGTGCCATCCTGGCTGATCTGGATGGCGATATTCTCGATGCGGGGGCCGGATGTATCGATCCGCTCGTATACCTCCACCGTCGTGATGGCCGCCGGCGCCGCCAGCTCGGCAACGAGATCCGCCGTATTCGCGCGCACGAGCGCCAGGCGGCCGTTGTTGGCATAATTGCCCGGCGTATGGCTTCCCAGCCAGCCGTCGGTCAGATGCTGCGGACCATAAGTGCTTACGTCGTAAGTTTTCACGTTGGTAGTCATATTCCGCCCCAGCAGCACGTTTTCGCTCTGGTCCGGGATGCAGGCGTGCAGCTCGAAGGTCCCCTTCACGCCGGAGCCGTCCCTGGCCGCGGCGGTGACCCGCAGCGTCTCCTCGCCCGCGAAGCCGCTGGCGGACACCAGGCCGTTCTGGTCTACGGTGGCCAGCGTCGTGGGCGATCCGTCCGCCTTGGTGATCGACCAGCTCAGCTGCCGCACCAGCGCATCGGCCGGCGTCAGCTCCGCCGCCAGCTGGATCTGCTCCCTCTCCATCCGGAGGGCGGTCACGCCGGTGGGAGAGGTAAGCGCAATGGCCTCCAGGCGTCCGCTGATCTCGCTGTCCCATTGCTCGGTGACGCCGGGGCCGGATCTGCCCTCGTAGCCGGCGCTGTCCACGGCGATGACGCGGTAGCTGTACGAAGTGCCCTCCTGCTGCATGGCCGTCCGGTCCTGGTAGGACGTACCGGTCACGCCGGCGGCAATGCGGGTGAAGCTCTTGCCGTCCGTGCTGCGGTAGATCTGATAGCCCGCCGCGTTCTCCACGGCGTTCCAGCTGAGCGTCACCTCGCTGAGTCCTTGCCGCAGCGCCGCAAGGCCCGATGGGAACGGCAGCCGCGCCGCCGGGATGTCGGAGATGCGATAGGTCTTTCCGGCCACCGTCGGGAAGGAGATGTCGCCATCCTCTGTCACCTCCACGGTCACGGGCGCTCCGTCGCAGGTCACCTTTGCGCCGTCCACGCCGGGGTAAGAGACGACGCAGTCCTTGCCGCTGCCGGAGTACAGGGTCAGCTCGGTGAGATTGCCGCCCTCCCACACGGCGTCGGTCTCGAAGTTGCCGCGGGCCATCAGGCCGCGGTAGGAGCCGCTGGGCCAGGCCGCCGGCAGCGCCGCCAGGGGAACGATGCGCCCGGTGTGGCTCTGCAGCAGCATCTCGGAGATACCCGCCGTCGCGCCGGAGTTGCCGTCCATCTGGAGCGGCGGATGGGCGCTGAACAGGTTGTCGTAGGTACCGCCGCCGGTGCCGTCGTAGGTGGTGCCGTTGTAGGTGCTGCGCTCCAGCTGCGAGGAGAGGAGGCGATACGCATGGTCGCCGTCCAGCGCTCTGGCCCACAGGTTCATCTTGTGCGCGCGGCTCCAGCCGGTGCCGGAATCGCCGCGGATCTCCAGGACCTTCTTGGCCGCCTCCAGGTATTCCGGCATATCCGCGGTCAGGTGCTTGCCCGGATACAGGCCGACCAGGTGGGAGATGTGCCGGTGCTGGGCGTCACCCTTGTTAAAGCCCGGCGCGTCCTCGTTGTACCACTCCTTGATGGTGCCGTTTTGGCCGATGTGCAGGGGGGCCAGCTGCTCCCGCTGCTTCGTCAGCGTGGCGCGGAGGTCCTCGTCCACGCCCAACACCTCGCTGGCCTGGATCACGTCGGTGTAGAGCTGCCAGACCAGCTCCTGGCTGTAGGTGCAGCCGGCGGTCATGGACCCCTGTTCCGAGGAATAGGAGGGGGTGACGACCAGGCGGTCGCTGAATGCGTCATATTGCAGCGCCTGCGTCCAGAACACCGCCGCCTCGCGGATCACCGGATAGATCTTCTCTCTCAGGTAGTCCAGATCCTGGGTGAACTCGTAGTATTCCCACAGGTTCTGGGAGATCCATGCGTTCATCTCCGGCCCCCAGCCATAGGAGGCAGAGTTGATCGCGGTCAGGCCGAAGGGATTGTTCCTGGTAGTGAGCATCCAGCCGTTCTCCGGATTCGTATCGGTGCTCTTGACGTTGAAGAACACGCCTGCGCTGTCCCGGCCGGACGGCCGTAGGGAGTCCACATACTCCACCAGCGGCTGCGCCGTCTCGGCGAGATTGGCCACATAGGCCGGCCAGTAGCACATCTGCACGTTCACGTTGAAGTGGTAATCGCAGCTCCAGACCGGCGTGTTGGAGTTGTTCCAGACGCCCTGGAGGTTCGCCGGCAGCGAGCCGGCCCGGGAGGAAGAGATCAGCAGATATCTGCCGTACTGGAACAGCAGCACCTCCAGTGCGCGGCCGTCGTACTGCCCCGTGCGGTACGCCTTGAGCAGCTCGTCGGTGGGGACATCCGCCTCGGGATCGTGGTTCAGGTCCAGCTCCACCCGGCCGAACAGCTCCCGATAGTCCTCCAGATGCGACGACCGCAGCGCGTCGTAGCCCAGCTCCACGGCCTTGTCCAGCCGCGCCTCCACCGCTTCGTGGGGGTCCTCGCCCCGGTAGGCGGGGTAGTCGTTGGCATAGTCCGTGCCGGCCGTCATGAGAATGACCACGGAATCCGCGTCCGTGATGCGGAGCCGCGTCGCCGCTCCGTCCTCCGCGTTGGCCTTGACTGCCTCCACCTTGCCGCCCTGGGGCAGCACGCGGAACTCCGCGTCATAGCGCATACGGGAGTTATCCTCATAAACGAGACTGCCGGTGTCCGGCATCCTGCCGTCCAGCTCCAGCACGCCGGTCCCGTTCGCAGCGACCGACGCCGCAATGGTGTTCCCCGTCTGGTAGCTGGAGTTCACGCCCAGGTCGAAGCTCACCGAGGCTTCCCGATCGGCGGACAGACGCAGAACCATCACGTTGTACGGGTAGTTCACAAAGTATTCCCGTTCGTAGGTCACGCCGCCGCTGGTGAAGGAGACGCCGGCCGTCTCCGTGCGCAGATCGAGCCAGCGCGCGTAGCCGCTGTAATCGTCCAGCCCCTCGAGTACATTTTGATCTCGCCGAAGTTCTGGTAGGTACCCATGGCGTCCTGGTTGCCGTAGGGCACGATGCCGGTCCCGCCCCATTGGCCGTTCTCCAGCTGCGCCCGTGCCGCCTGGACCTTTTCGTAGGCGTCTGCCCGCCTCGCATCGTTGATGCCGAAGTTGTACGGCAGCTTCGTGCCGTCCTTATTCAAGCCGCTGGCGCCGGGGCCGCCGCTCCAGAGCGTCTTTTCGTTGAACTGGATGGTCTCCTCGGCGGTCCCGCCGAATACCATGCCGCCCATGTGGCCGTTGCCGATGGGCAGCGCCTCCAGCATCCATAACTTGGCTGGCTCATCGTACCAAAGCCGCAGCGGCTTCTCATCGGTCGTGCTTGCCGCCGGCGGCGCAGCCAGCGCCGTCGGAACCAGTGACAGCACCAGGGCCGCCGTCAGTACCAAAGCCAGGATCCTTCTTTTCATGTGGATTCTCCTTCCTTTAAAGCGAAACGTTTCGCAATTGCCGAAAAAAATATGGCCTCTTTTCGTCTGAACAGTCTCGCATCACCCCTTTACAGCGCTTCAAACGGCTTTACTTTTCATGTCCTCCTCAAAACATGAATCGTTTTGTTTTTACCCACACCGACCCCTGCACCTGCGCAAAAAAGTAGACTTTTCTGTTCAGACAGGTATATAATGGTTTCAAGCCCAAAACCCGCCGTTTTTCCACAGAAATCCTGTGAACAGAAAAGTCTACTTTATTTTTTAATTTCATCTATTTTGACAAAGATTTAACGCAGGATTTATCAAAATTACCCAAATTCACCCTCCTGCCGCAATAGCGTGTGCTGTTCGCGGTCTCTCATAGAGGGAGCGTTTCGCTGTGCCCCGCCGCCGGTGCAGCGCTCAATCCCCCCAGTCCGTCAGCTTAATGGAGCCGCTGATGGTACTGGCGTGAATCCACAGGCTCCCGTCGCCCCAGGTGTCGGTTCCGTCCTGCTCGTAGCGGATGTTCCGGTACTCATCCCGCACACTGCCGCTGGTCACATGGTGCTCCAGCCGGTAGCCCGTTATGCCCTCCAGCTGCAGCTTGATGGAGCCGCTGACGGTCTGCATCCGGACCTCCTCCGTCCCCGCGTCCGCCGCGGCCTTGACCGAGCCGCTGGTGGTCCGCAGGTCCTGCGCCGGGAAGGGCTCGTAGACCTTGATGGACCCACTGACCGTCCGCGCTGTCAGCGCCGCGCCGGACCGATAGACCTTCACGCTGCCGCTGGTGGTCTCCAGCGCGGCAGTGGTACAGGGCGCGTCCAGCTTCACCGAGCCGCTGACCGTCCGCAGCTCGTAGGGCATCGCCGTGCCCGCGGGCACCTGCACCACCACCTTGCCGCCGCCCAGCAGAAGGCCCAGCGTCCACGGCTCTGTGACCGTCAGCCGTCCGTTCTCCACGCGGGTCTCCGGCAGCTCCCCGCCGCCCAGGCCCCAGCGGTAAAACGACACCTCCACGTCCGGCCCCTCCCAGGTCCGGACCTCAATGGCATAGCTCCGCAGCGCGCACGCCACGGACTCCACGCCGTCATACCGCTCCTGAAACACCGGATCATCGCTCAGATTCAGCGGTAATCCGCCCTGTGTCACCCACATAATTCCCACTCCCAGCATCAGCAAAAATAGTACGCTCAGCCCCGCCAGGGCCAGATATAATTTCGTTTTTCTGGTCATTTTTCGTGCCTCAACAGGAAGATCACCCGCAGAATCGAGCTGAGGATGGCCGCCAGCGGCCAGACGATCCAGGTGACCTGCCACGCCATGGTCAAAAAGCTCGCCAGCAGATACCCTGCCGTCACCACCGACCAGTAGATGCTCATCCACATTTTAAAGTGCTCGCCGCCGGGTGTCCGCTGAATTTCCCGGTCCCAGCGGTCGTCCTCGTCCTCCCATGTGGTCTTGAACTCGTCGGGGGTGGACATGTGGGTGTACACCAGCAGGATGGTCCCCGCCGCGCCGAAGGCCAGCAGCGCGATCAGCGCCTTGATATGGATCCGCTCGTCCTCCGTCATGCCGCTGGCGATGAGGACACACACGCCCACGAAGTAGAGGGCGATGGCGATGCAGGTGTTGCGGGCTCTGCGCCGGCGATAGGCCTGGGACTCGCGGCGGAAGGTCTCGTCGGGCATGACCTGGGCGAGCATGGCGTCCAGGTCGCCCATGCTGGCCACGGTGAGGCCGTAGGCCTCGGACTCGCTCCTGCCCTCGGCCAGGTAATCGCGGTAGCGCGCCTGCATATTGCCCAGCAGCTCCTCACGCAGGTCGCGGGCCTCGCGGCTCCTGGGGACGCCGGCGAACAGGCCGTTGAGGTAGCGTTCAATCTTCGGGTTCATATTCGGTCTCTCCTTGCAATAAATTTTCCAGAATGGCTTTGAAGCTCCGCCAGTCCGCCAGGTTTTCCCGGTAGAGGGCGCGGCCCGCGGGGGTGATGGCGTAGTAGCGCCGCCGCGCGCCGGTATTCTCGTCGCCCCAGTAGGAGCGGATGCACCCGGCGGACTCCAGCCGGCGGAAGGTGGTGTAGAGCGTGGCCTCCTTCAGCTCCAGCAGCCCGCCGGTGGCGTGGCGGATGGCCTTATTGATCTCGTAGCCGTAGTTGTCCCCGTCCAGCAGCTGCGCCAGGATCACCGTATCCGTGTATCCGCGGAGCAGGTCGGACATATTCAGCATACCCTCACCTCCCGATGGCCTCATTATAGCACAGAGATACATCGCCTGTCAATGTATCTCAATAAAAAGCTGACTGCTCAAGACCGGCAAAGCCCCCGCCGCCCAGGGCGTAGGCGGTATGGCCCGAACCGGCGGGGCCTGCGGGAATCACCGCCGAGTGCATCGCCGCCGTCAGGCCCCGCCAAGCTGCCGGGTGATCTCCTGGGCGGTGCTGCCGGCGTCCAGGAGGACTGCGGCCCCGTCCGGAACGCGGGCTGCCGTGGATCCTGTAAGTGAAAACCGCAATTCCTGAGCGAAACAGCAAATTGACAACAGATATAAAAAGCTCTACAATGTATTTACAAGCAAAACCTTGCAAATCTGGCAACTGGGGGCGTCTGTCATGTCACTCTATCCCATGGGAGAGCTTCTGCGGGACGCGCAGAAAAAGCGTTACGGAATTGGCTATTTCAACACGGTCAACCTGGAGATGGTTCGGGCCTGCATCCGCGCGGCGGAGGCGTGCCGCGCGCCCATCATCATCGGCACGGCGGAGGCTCTGCTGCCCTATGCGGAGCTGGAGTGGATTGCACCGGTGCTGCTGGAGCAGGCCCGCCGTGCCAAGGTGCCGGTAGCGGTGCATCTGGATCACGCGTACCATTTCGACGTCCTGATGCGGGCGCTGCGGTGCGGCTTCGGCTCGGTGATGTACGACGGGTCCCGGGAGGCGTCCCACGCCGACAACGTGGCCAGATCGGCCCAGCTGGTGCGCATTGCCCACGCCATGGGCGCGGGGGTGGAATGCGAGCTGGGCAGTGTGGGCGGACTGTCCGACGAGAACGGGCGCGCCGACGCGGTGGTCTATACCGAGCCGGACGACGCCCGGACCTTCCTGGAGGAGACCGGCGCGGACTTTCTGGCGGTATCCATCGGTACCGCCCACGGGATCTACACCGCGCCGCCCAGGCTGGACCTGCCCCGTCTGCACCAAATCCGCGCGGCGGTCAGCGCGCCGCTGGTGCTCCACGGCGGCTCGGGCCTGTCCGATGCGGACTTCCAGGCCACTGTCGCCGGAGGCATCTGCAAGATCAACGTGTTCACAGACGTGATCCTGGCCGCCAAGCAGGCGCTGTGTGCCGCACCGGAGAACACCTACCTGGATGCGGTCAAGGCGGCAGAGGCGGCTATGGCCAAGGCCGTCGAGGACAAGCTCTGTCTTTTCGGCAGCGCGGGGCGTGCATGAGCCGGTGGCCTGGGAATGCGGGCCGTAGACGGTGAGGGTCCTCTGTTCCGTATTATGCGCCGCTCCTACACGCCCCTTTTTTTCTATCACACAGGCCGCATGCGGCTTCCTGTACAGCTTTGCACGGCCTCTTGGGCAGCAAAAAGCGCGCCGGGGAGAACCCCGGCGCGCTTTGGCTGCTGCGTGGGCGGAACGGTGTTGAGCGTGGGGCTTTTATAGAAGATTCTTCACTGCGCTCAGAGTGACGGGAACCGGGCAGAGCCTCCCCCGCTGCCATTGCGCGCCGCGGCAGTCCGTTCCCTGGCGCTTACGTCATGCAGCGGGCCAAATCATGGTCCAGGTGCAATCCCAATTCCAGGTAACGCTGCATCAGCTCCGCGGCCTCCAGGCGTGTCATCGTGCCGTCGGGGTCCGCGGTGCCAGCATACAAGCCCGTCTCCACGGCCCATTGCAGCGCTGTGCCGTCATGCCCCGCCTCCGGCGGCGCGCCGCCCGCGCAGCGCCGGAGCATCTCCGCAAACTCCCGCCGGGTGACCTCCGCGTTCCAGCGGAAGCCCGCCCCGGGCGCAATGCCCTGGCTGGCCGCCCAATCCGCCGCCGCCGCGTACCACGCCGCCGCCGGCACGTCCGCCAGGCCGGCCGGGGCCTCCGGATTGCCCGCCAGGTTGTGCAGAACCTGCGCCAGCATCGCCCGCGTCATGCCGGCCTCCGGCGCAAACGCCGCGTCGGCCACGCCCCGGAATAACTCCCGGCTGCTGACATAGGCGACGGCCTCCGAGGCCCCTGCATCCGTAAATTCCTTCGCGTTCTGCTGTACGGACACCACCGCCGGTCCCGGCAGCGGCACGCAGAGCCGTCCGTTTGCCGTGTAAGCGCCCCGTACAATCTCTGATGCCGCCACAGCCGCCGTCCCCGCGTCCGCCTCCAGCGGGAGCGCCAGCGCAATGCCGCCCGGAATTTCCGTGAGTTCTGCGCCGTCCGCCGAAACCGTGCAGGAGAACTCCCGCGGGCCGGTCCGCGCGACGGAGACGGCGACCTGCCGGTACTGCCCCAGCGCGCGCACCGCCCGGGGCGGAAGCACCAGCTCCGCGTCCCTCGCCGTGAGCCGCAGGCCCAAATTCTGCTCCGCCGCCCGCCGCAGGGCCGCCGCCGGCACGCGCGCGGCGGTCTGCATGGGAAGCATGAGGGTGTTCTCCGTCTGCTCTAACAGCGTCTCGGCCGCTGTCTGGCCCTTCGGCGCTTCCGGGGCTGGCGCAGCTACTTGAATGGGAATCACGGCGCTCTTTCCCTCAAACTGGACTACAATTTCTGTATCTGCCGGTGTCAGCGGCCCGTCCGGCGTGTAGGTATAGTCCAAAATAGGGCGGCAGCTGCCGTCGCTGTACCGCGCCGCCACTTCCAGCCCCGCCGGGTCAAAGGCCTCGCCCGCCCGATAGGCCGTCCGCTCCGGCATTTGGGCAAAGAAAATGCCATCCAGGGTCGGGTACGACACCTGAATGGCACATATTGTGTATTCATTATGATACAGCACGGCGATCTCTGTATCCTCCGCGCCCAGCGGCCCGTCCGGGACACAGGAAAAGTCCGGAATTACGCGGCAGCTGCCGTCGCTGTAGCGCGCCGTGACCTCCATCCCGCCGGGATCGAAGCGCTCTCCGACAAAATACGCCGTTTTATTCGGTAATTTTGACAAAAAAATACCGTCCAGCGTCACCGGAAGTACGGTGAGCGGGACGTCTGTAGTCTGGCTCTCATAGGCGATGGCGACGGCCTGGTCTGCCTCGGTGAGCGGCCCGGCGGGATTGTATCCATATTCATCCGGCGCCAGCACCCGCCGGCTTCCGTCCGCAAAAAAGGCCGTGACCTCCATCCCCGCAGGGTCAAAGGAAGTCCCGGCAAAATAAACCAGCCGCTCCGGCAGGCGCGTCACGGCAATGTGGTCCAGCGCCGCGATATACGGCTCGTCAGGGAGGAAAATCACGTCCCGGAAGTAGTGGACCCCGCCGGCATCCCGGGCGGGCATCACGGAAAAGTCCTCGTCAAAGACGCCGCTGTCCGCAAACACCTCCAAATCCCGATTGCAGACCGACTGCGCCGGCCCATAGGCATAGCCCTGATACACTTCACTGTTGCCAACACTCAGCACATATTCGTGTTCCGCCTCGAGGGGCAAAACCTCGGAAAAACGGTATTCCAGCCACCCTTCGCCGCCCTCCAGGACCCATTCCAGCGGACCCAGCAGCAGCGCGCCGTCCTCCGCGTCCCAGACTCGCACCTCGTGCACGCCAAGCTCCTCCGCGGCGGCGTAGATCCGGCATCCCAGCAGCGTCCCGGACCGCCGCGCCCGGAAGCGGAGTCCCAGATTCAGGTGCCGTCCGTAGGCCAAATCCTGGAAATCCTCCGGCGCCTCCTCCGCGAAGATGGTCTGTTCCACAGCCTCCGCCGCAAGGACCCGTCCGGGCAGAACGCCCGCCAAACATAGCAGCAGCGCCGCCCAAAGAACGGCACAGCTGCCATGCAGCCACAATTTTTTTAACATTTCAGCTTCCTTCTTTCTCAAAAAAACGACAAAATTCACGCTTTCCCTATGTGCTGTCCCGCTCCAAGCGTCGCCGCAATACAGCAGAAGCTGGCCCATCCGCTGTATTTTTATTCAATTGACAAGCTGCATCCGCGCCCCGCGCTCAACGCCTGTATTATACCACAGTTCGACACGTTTTGTCACGTTATTTTTTCCATTCTTGGGAAA
>JAAWBZ010000173.1 GCA_022792945.1 Oscillospiraceae bacterium
GCCGTTGTTGGTGGCGCCGATGAGCATGCTGGTGGGGCCGTACTTCTCCACCAGGGTGCACAGGGCGATGGCGTAGGCGTCGGTGCTGTAATGCTTGTACTCGGGGCCATCGACGACGATGACCTTGTCCGCGCCGTGCTCAGAGGCGGCCTTGACCGCCTCGTCCACGCCGCTGCCGATGACCACCGCCACCAGGGCGCCGCCCTGCTTGCCCGCCATCAGCTTGCCGGGGGTCAGCAGCTCAATGCCCACGTTTTTGGCGGTGCCGTCCTCGTTGGTCTCAACAAATACCCACAGATCCTTGGTCTTGGCTTCCATTGTTCTGCCCTCCCTTAAATAATGCTGGCGCCGCTGAGCAGCTCAAACAGCTTCTTGGCGGAGGCGGCGTTGTCCTCCTCCGCGATCTTCACCCCGCCGGTCTTCTTCTGGGGGACGAAGGTCTTCTTCACCTTGGTGGGAGAGCCCTTCAGGCCGGCCTTCTCCAGGTCGATGGTGGGCAGGTCCGCGGCGGTGAGGGTGGGAATCTCGGCCTTGTTGGCGGCCATCTTCCGCTTGATGGTGGGGTAGCGGGGGTCCCAGGCGGGCTTGGTGAACGTGACCATGCAGGGAATCTTCACCCCGATGACCTCAACGCCCTCTTCCACTTCCTTCTTGACCTTGACGGTGTCCCCGTCCACCTCGGCCTCCAGGCCGTAGGTGACCTGGGGCAGGCCCAGGTGCTCGGCGATCTCGGGGCCCACCTGGGCGGTGTCGCCGTCGATGGCCTGCTTGCCGCAGAAGATGGCGTCGAATTTGCCCTCCAGCTCCTCCACCTTTTTGATGGTCTCGCTGATGATGTAGCTGGTGGCCAGGGTGTCGGAGCCGCCAAAGGCGCGGTCGGACACCAGGTAGGCCTTGTCCGCAGCGATGGCCAGGCACTCCTTCAGCGCCGCCTTGGCCTGCTCGGGGCCCATGGACAGCACCACGATCTTGGTGTCGGGGTTCTTGTCCTTGATGCGGGCGGCCGCCTCCAGGGCGTAGCCGTCGAAGGGGTTCACGATGCTGGGCACGCCCTCGCGGATCAGGGTGTTTTTCACCGGATCAATCTTGATCTCGGTGGTGTCAGGCACCTGCTTGACACAGACGAGTATGTTCATGTGAATTCCTCCTATGCGGATTTTTTGCGCGGTGTATAGATTACTGTAGTAATCTCGACCGTTTTTTGTTTGGACTTAAGGGCGATAACAAAAATTTTTTTGGAATATCTGCTGAATTTTTCCTGCTACTCCCTGGCCCGGAGCAGACCGGACTCCGCCATGGAGACCATGTCGCCGCCGGCCATGATCAGGTGGTCCAGCAGCAGAATGTCCGCCTGCTCCAGCAGCCGCTTCAGCCGCAGGGTGGTGTCCACGTCCGCCTGGGACCAGAAGGCCACGCCGGACACGTGGTTGTGGGCCAGCACCACCCGGCTGGCGTTGCAGCCCAGGGCGGCCTCCAGCACCTTGCGGGAGGCGATGTTCACCGCGTCCACCACCCCCTCCCCCAGCTTCCGGGTGGCCAGCACCTTGTTCTTCCCGTCCATGCACACCAGGTAGGCCAGCTCGCTGCGCTGGCCGAAAAACAGGGGGGCCAGCAGCTCCCGCAGCTGCCAGGTGTCCACCACCTGACCGTCGAAGCTGGCGCTCTCCGCCAGATACCGGGCGGCGACGGCGGGCACCAGCTGAAGCAGCACCGCCGTGTTGGGGCCGATGCCCTCTACCTCCAGCAGCTGCTCATAGGTGGCGTGGAACACCCCCTGAAGCGAGCCGAAGCGCTCAGCCAGGCGGTGGGCCAGGGGGTTCACATCCCCCTGGGGGATGGCGTAAAACAGCAGCAGCTCCAGCACCCGGTGGGCGGGCAGGCCGTCCAGACCCCGGGCCAGAAATTCCTCCTTGGTGCGCTGGCGGTGGCCCGCATGGATGGAGGCGGGCTTTTTACCGGCCACAGCGGTCAGGTCTGGGGGCCGTATTGGGCCAGATAGTCCTCCATCCGGCCCAGCATGTCGTCGTCGATGTACACTCTGCCGTCCACCGGCTTGTTGTGGAGGCAGCGCATCACGTCCCGGATGGTGACGATGGGGAACACCTGGATGCCGTAGTCCTGGCGCAGCTCGTCCAGGGTGGTGCAGGTCCGGGTGCCCCGCTCCATCCGGTCCACGCTGACAAACAGGGCGGCGAATTTCACGTCGGCCACCCCCCGGAACAGCTGGATGGTCTCCCGCACGGCGGTGCCGGCGGTGACCACGTCCTCGATGATGGCGATCCGGTCCCCGTCCTTGGGCTGGTAGCCCACCATGGTCCCACCCTCGCCGTGGTCCTTGACCTCCTTGCGGTTGAAGCAGTAGGGCAGGTCTCGGCCATGGTCCCGGTACAGGGCCGAGGCGGCGGCCACTGCCAGGGGAATGCCCTTGTAGGCGGGGCCGAACAGGGCGTCAACGCCCTGGGGCATGTGCTCCTGGATACAGGCGGCGTAGTACTCCCCCAGGCGGGCGGCCTGGGCTCCCGTCTTGTAGTTGCCGGTGTTGACGAAATAGGGGGTTTTCCGCCCGGATTTGGTGACGAAGTCCCCAAAGGTCAGCACGCCGGAACGGACCATAAAATGGATAAATTCCTCCTGATAGGTCACAGATTGTCTCCTCCTTCCTCTGCCGTCCCCCAGTATACCACTTTTTTTCACCTGGGGCAAGGGACTTTCTGCGGGAAATCGGGCAAAATAAGGCAAAGGGCGGCGGGATTCGCCCCGCCGCCCCCGTAGGGTCAGAACAGCTCCAAAAGGTAGAGAATAATGCCGTAGAGCACGCTGGCAGTGATACCATAGGCCAGCACGGGGCCCGCCTCCTCCTCGCGGACTTTGTATCCCTCGCCCCGCCCGTAGGGCAGGGCTCGCTCACGGCGTCGCTCGTCGTCTCCCAGCCGCCGCGGGAGGGCGCGGTGGCTGGGTCCCCGCCGTGGCGGGCCCTAAAATAGCTCCAAAAGGTAGAGAATGATGCCGTAGAGCACGCTGGCGGTGATACCGTAGGCCAGCACCGGGCCCGCCTCCTCCTCGCGGACTTCGTATCCCTCGCCCTGCCCGTGGGGCAGGGCTCGCTCACGGCGTCGCTCGTCGTCTCCCAGCCGCCGCGGGAGGGCGCAGCGGCTGGGGCCCCGCCGTGGCGGGCCCTAAAATAGCTCCAAAAGGTAGAGAATGATGCCGTAGAGCACGCTGGCGGTGATACCGTAGGCCAGCACCGGGCCCGCCACGGTGAACAGCTTGGCCCCGGTGCCGGTGATAAAGCCCTCGCTTTTGAACTCCAGGGCAGGGGACACCATGGCGTTGGAGAAGCCGGTGATGGGCACCAGCGTTCCCGCCCCGGCCCGCTTGGCGATGTTGTCGAACACCCCCAGCCCGGTGAGCAGGGAGGCCAGAAAGATCAGGGTGATGGACGTCCAGGCGCCGGCGTCCTCCTTCCCCGCCCCCCAGCCCTGGTACAGGGCGGTGAGCCCCTGGCCCCCGGCGCAGATGGCCCCGCCCACGAGGAAGGCCCACAGGCAGTCCTTCCACAGAGGGGAGGGCTTGGCCCGGCCGCTGACGTACTGGTTATACTGTTGGTTGGTCATATCCATAGTGCTTCACCTCCCTGCCAGTATGCCCAGGCTGGGCGCTCCTATCCGAAAACAGGGAGCGGACCTCAGTCCGCTCCCTGTTTTGTGAAGAAAATTACGACATCAGATCCAGCCGGGGGAGCAGCAGCGCCTTCTCCAGGGGGTAGACCTCCACCAGCAGCTTGGCGATGGCGGCCCGGTCGATGTAGTCGCCGGGGAGCAGCAGCCCGTTGCTCCCCCCCACCACGTTCAGCGCCACCAGGGTCTGCACATGGGGCAGGGCCCAGTCGCTGACCAGAGCCGCGTCGGGGAACTGGGACAGGTCGCAGGGCTGGGAGGCCGCCAGCACCCGGCCCAGGATGGTCATGGTCTCCTCCCGGGTGATGTAGCTGTTGGCGTCGGCGTACAGCAGGCCCTGGTTCTCGCTGCCCCGGAGCACCCCCAGGGTGTACATGGCCTTCACGTAGGGCAGCGCCCACTCCTCGATGAGGTCGATGTCGGCAAAGGGCAGCTCCACCGCCTCATAGTAGACCGGGTCCACCCCCAGCAGCCGGGTGATAAAGGCCAGGAGCTCCGCCCGGGTGAGCTGCCCGTCGGGGATGTATAGGGCGGTGCCGTCCTCCTGGCCGTAGCCGGTGGTGAGCCCCAGCTTGTACAGCTGGGTGACATAGTTCGAGCTCCAGTGGCCCGCCATGTCGGTGAAGGGGTCGCCCCGGTCCACCTTCACAGGGATGGTGATGGTCAGCCCCCCCGCGGCGGCCACAATGGTCCCCTCGGCGCTGTTGGGCCCGGCGATGAATCTGCCGTTCTCAATCATGCCCACTTCCGGGCTCACCCCCCAGGCCACGTTGCCCTCGTCCATGGCCACGGGGAGGTTCATCCAGGAGCCGGAGGCGGTCAGCTCCACCTGGTCTCCCGGCTCCAGATGCAGCGACTCCACCACAAGGCCCGACTCCTTCCGGGACACGGTCAGAGAGGTGAGGGTGTCCACCACCCGCACAGGCATGTCGCCCCCGCCGCCGGCGGAGATGGCGTAGACTCCGGGGACCGCCCCGGCGGTGTACACCGCGCCGGTCTCATTGGCCTGGATGAGGCCGCCGGAGGCCGACCAGTTCAGCGGCGCGCCCGGCAGGGGGCGGCCGGACAGGTCGTAGGGGGCGGCGGATACCGCCAGCCCAGCCCCCGCCAGCACCACGTTCCGCTCGGCGGTGACATAGGCGCCGCCGGGCAGGCCCGTGCCAATCCCCGCCTCCTCCACCAGAAGGATGGTGTTGTTGATCCGCCGGTCGGCGGTGGAGGGGCGGTTGACGATGGAAAAGCTCTCGCTCCCCGGGAGGGTGGCCCCCAGGGTGGTGGAGCCGCCGCCGTCCAGGGCCACGGCGGACACGCAGCCCAGCTCCTGGAGCCGCTCCGCCACCTGGGCGTAGGTGGCGCCCACGGAGTAGCCCTTCTGCCGGCCGTCGATGGTGTAGAAGATGGCGGAGCCGTCCGCCTTCAGGCCCACGGCGGTGTAGGGGTGGGCCTCGGTGGGCAGGCCGGTCACAATCTCCCCGTCCCGCAGCAGGGTGTGCCGCCCGCTGAGGCCGAAGGCCGCGTCCGCCCACTGCCCGCTGGCGCCGCTGACGCTCACCGTCACCTGGCTGCCCGGGAGGAGCCCCCGCAGGGCGGCCAGCAGCTCCGGGTTCTCCCGGTCCTCGGCGTAGAGCATGTAGCAGCCCTCGGGAATCTCGCCGTTGAACGCCACCCCCTCCTGGGTGGCGTCGGTGACCGAGACCACCTGGAGGGTCAGAGAGCCGTTCATCCGCAGCCCGTCCTCCCACAAGGGGCGCAAGATGGCGGACACGCTGGCCCCGCCGCTGAGCACCCGGGAGGAGAAATCCTTGTTGTAGAGGTACAGCCCGCTCAGATAGCCGGCGTTGCGGTAGGCGTTGAAGCCGGCCAGGGGGAAGGTGCGGGGGAAGCCGGCCAGCCCCGTCCAAACGGCGCTGGCCTCGGGCTTGCTCTCGTCGATGAACACCCGGCCGTCCTGGGTGAAGCCCAGCAGGGCGTAATTGTCCACATCCAGGGCCCGGAGCACCCCGTCGGTCATCAGCATGCCCACGATGGTGCCGTCGGTGTTGAAGAAGCCGCCGTTGACGGCGGCGGTGACCCGGAGGCCCTGGGCCTCCATCTGAGCGGCGGCGGCGGCCACCGTGTTGGTGCTGGCCACATAGGTTCCGCTGAACACCACCGGCCTGACGCCGCCGCCGGGGGTGTATGTAACGTAGTGCTCGGTGCGCAGGTCCTCCTTGGAGTTGGACCACAGGGTCTGGGTGGTGAGACTGGTCCCCTCCGCCAGGGGCACCGTGCGGTCCATGAGCTCGTCGCCCAGGGCCCAAGAGGCCCGGGCGGGCCGGGTCAGGGAGGCCGTCAGGGCCAGGGCCAGAACCAGCGCCCCGCCCCGCTTCCAAAATTTTTTCATGGGTATCTCCTGTCTTTGACGCGGGGGCGCGCCCCCTGGATTTTGCCGAACTCCCCCTTGGGAGCTTGTGCTATGTTAACATAAAAAGGACCCCTTGTAAATGGGCATTTCCGCCAGAGGGGCCGGGAGCCCGCCCTCCAGCCCCCGGACGCGGCGGCGCGGGTGGCGCGGGGCGGGCTCTGGGAGCGGTGCCTGCCGCCCCTTGGGGGTCACTCTCTGGGGGGAAGCTTGCCGCCCCGGATCTTCTCCAGGGTGTTGGCCAGGGTCTCCACCTCCTGGAGCTCCATCAGCTCCCCGATGAGCCGGTTGGATAGCAGGAAGCCCTCCGGGGTAAAATGCCATCGGCGGCCCGACCGCACCGCCCAGCCCTTCTGTTCGTACTCCGACAGCTTAGCCGCGATGGGGTCAAAGTTCATATAATACTCCCGGCGGTACTCCCACTCCTCGATGCCGTGGATGGTGCGCAGCCGGAGCATCAGGTACTCGCTGCCCCGCTCCCGGGGGGGAATCTCGTCCATCTCGTCCAGCAGCCTGCCGTCCCCCAGCACCCCGCGGATGTACCCCTCCAGGTCCCGGACGAAGGAGTACCGGCAGCCGCCGAAGTCGGAGTGGGCCCCCGCCCCCAGCCCCACGTAGGGCCGGCCCATCCAGTATTTCAGGTTGTGGCGGGACTGGCACCCTGTTTTGGAGAAGTTGGACACCTCGTACTGGTCAAACCCCGCCTGGGCCAGCCGCTTCACCGTCCACAGGTAGCGCTGGGCCTGCTCGTCATCGTCGGGCAGGGCCTCCCCCTCCGCCACCCGGCGGGCCAGGGGGGTGCCCTCCTCCACCGTCAGGCCGTAGCAGGACAGGTGCTCCGGCTCCAGGGAGAGGGCGGCCTCCACCGAGGCGCGCCAGCTGGCCTCCGTCTGGCCGGGCAGGCCGTAGATCAGGTCCAGGTTCAGGTTGCGCAGCTTGGCCGCCCGGGCGGCCTTTACCGCCGCCTCCACCTGCCGGAAGGTGTGGGGCCGGTGGACGGCGGCCAGCTCCCCGTCGCAGGCGGACTGCATCCCCAGAGACAGCCGGGTCACCCCCGCCCGGCGCAGGCGGCGCAGCATCTTCTCATCTACGCTGTCCGGGTTGGCCTCCAGAGTGAGCTCCACGTCCTTGGACAGGGTAAAGCGCTTTTTCACCGCCCCGATCAGCTCCAGCAGCCGCTTTTCCCCGTACCAGGTGGGGGTGCCGCCGCCGATGTATACGCTGTTGACCACCTGCTTCTTGGCCCGGGGGGCGGTGTCGGCGATCTGGCGCAGCAGCGCCTGCTGGTAGTCGTCCATTCGGTCCTCCTGGCCCGCCAGGGAGTAGAAGTCGCAGTAGTCGCACTTACTGCGGCAGAACGGGATGTGCAGGTACAGGCCCAACGAGTTTTCCATGGTCGTCCCCCTCAAAAAGCGGGCCCGGCGGTGCGGGTATCCGACAGAATGCCACTATTATACTCTGCTTTTTCGGAAGATTCAATCCCCCATCTTTCGGCAGCCTCTGCATAATATAATTTTAATAATTAGATTTCGTGATTTTAACTTGACGTAACACGCTGAATGTATTATACTGGAGATAATTAGAAAGGTGGTGCTCGTATGGAGCAAGTATTATACCGTGATCCCTTTGACAGCGCGCCCCGCCGCCGGGCCCGTCCGGTGGAGCGGGGGCGGGACCCCTATGACGGCCTGCGGCCCTGGTCGGCCATCACCCACGGGGTGGGGGCGGCGCTGGCGGTGGTGGCCACGGCGGTGCTGGTAGCTGGGGCGGCCGGTCTGGGCGATGTGTGGAAAATCGTGTCCTTCGCCGTCTACGGGGCGTCCATGATGGCGCTGTACACCGCCTCCACCCTGTACCACTGCGTGAATACCACGGTGGCCGGGCGGGTGGCGCTGCGCAAACTGGACCACTCCTCCATCTATTTTCTCATCGCCGGGTCGTACACCCCGGTCTGCCTCATCGCTTTGCGGGGGGCCTGGGGCTGGTCGCTGTTCGGCGTCATCTGGGCGCTGGCCATCGCCGGGGTGGTGATGAGCCTCACCTGGATCAACTGCCCCCGGGTGGTCACCTCCACGGTGTATATCGCCATGGGCTGGCTGGCGGTGATCGCCATCTACCCCATCTGGCAGGTGCTGGGGCTGCGGGGGGTGGCGTGGCTGCTGTCGGGCGGCGTGCTGTACACCGTGGGCGGCGTGCTGTACGCCCTGAAGTGGCCGGGGCGGGACAATCCCCGATTCGGCTGCCACGAGGTGTTCCACGTGTTCATCCTGCTGGGCTCCATCGCCCACTTTGTCATGATGTACCGGGTGCTGCTCCCCCTGTGACCTACTTTTTCTTTCAAGAAAAAGTAGGCAAAAAGAACGTTAACTCGTTACCAACGCAGTCAAGTATTGTCAAGCTTTCCCTCGGCGACAAGACGAGCGGGTAACTGTTGTCCCCGTTTCTTGAAAGAAAAAGCAGACAAAAAGAACTTTAATCCGTTGCTAACGCGGTCAAATATTGTAAAGTTTTCCCTCGGCGGCAAAGCGAGGGGATAAACGCTGCCCCCGCCCGGGCTGTGCCCGGGCGGGGGCAGCGTCTGTTGGGCAGGCCGGGAGGCTTGTGCCGCTATCCGCCTAAATAGGCCTTCTTCACCGCCGCATTGTGGAGCAGCTCGTCCCCGGTGCCGGTGGCCACGATTTTGCCTGTCTCCAGCACATAGCCCCGGTCGGCCACGGACAGAGCCATCTGGGCGTTCTGCTCCACCAGGAGGATGGTGGTGCCCGCCTTGTGGAGCTGCCGGATGATGTCGAAGATCTGCTCCACCAGGATGGGGGCCAGCCCCATGGACGGCTCATCCAGCATCAGCAGCTTGGGGCTGCTCATCAGCCCCCGGCCCATGGCCAGCATCTGCTGCTCCCCGCCGGACAGGGTGCCCGCCACCTGGCGGCGGCGCTCCTTCAGCCGGGGGAACTGCTCATAGACCCGCTCCAGGTTGGGGGCGATGGTGGAGCGGGGCTGGGTATATGCCCCCATCTCCAAGTTTTCCTCCACCGTCATCTGCTGGAACACCCGCCGTCCCTCCGGGACGTGGGCCAGCCCCAGCTCCACAATCCGGTGGGCAGGGACTGCCCCCAGGGGCTGATCCAGGAACGAAAGGGAGCCGGTGCGGGAGTGGAGCAGCCCGCACACCGTGTTCAGGATGGTGGACTTGCCCGCGCCGTTGGCACCGATCAGGGTGACCACCTCGCCGGCGTTCACCTCGAAGGACACCCCCTTGATGGCGTGGATGGCGCCGTAATACACATTGATGTCGTTTACCTTCAGCATATCAGTCCGCGCCCCCTTCCCGCTGCTTGCCCAGATAGGCCTCGATCACCGTGGGATTAGACTGGATCTCCTCCGCGGTGCCCTTGGCGATGATCTGGCCGAAGTTGAGCACGCAAATGCCCTCGCAGATGCCCATGACCAGGTTCATGTCGTGCTCGATGAGCATGATGGCGATGTGGAACATATCGCGGATCTTGCGGATATTGTCCATCAGCTCCGCGGTCTCCGAGGGGTTCATGCCTGCTGCCGGCTCATCCAGCAGCAGGATGCCGGGGTTGGTGGCCAGAGCGCGGACGATCTCCAGGCGGCGCTGCGCGCCGTAGGGGAGGCTGCCGGCGCGGTGATTCGCCAGGTCCTGCATATCGAAAATGCTCAGCAGCTCCATAGCCTTCTCGTGGGCCAGCCGCTCCTGCTTCCAGTACCGGGGCAGGCGGAAAATGCCGGTCCACATGGAGTAGGGCAGCTGGTTGTGGAGGCCGATTTTCACGTTGTCCTCCACGCTCAGGGAGGAGAAAAGGCGGATATTCTGGAACGTGCGGGCGATGCCCGCCTGATTGACCTGGACGGTGTTCATGCCGTGGGTGTCGATGCCCCCCAGGAGGATGGTGCCGCGGGTGGGCTGGTAGACCTTGGTCAGGAGGTTGAACACCGTGGTCTTGCCCGCGCCGTTGGGACCGATGAGGCCGGCGATCTCGGTGCGGCCGATGGTCAGGTTGAAATTGTCCACCGCCGTCAGGCCGCCGAAGTCGATGCCCAGGCCGATGCACTCCAGAATAGGCGATTTGTCGGCGTCGCGCTCCGGGATCAGGGCGCTGCGCTGGACGGATACCAGTTTACTCATGACGCGGTCCCTCCTTCTCTGCAGACGGTTGGGCGGGCTGCTTCCGGCGCAGCGGCGACTGCGCACGGGCGAAGAACGCCTTTATCGCGGGGCTGTTGGTGGCCAGCATGACCAGGATCAGTACGATGGCGTAAACCAGCATCCGGTAGTCCGCGAACTGGCGCAGCGCCTCGGGCAGGATGGTCAGGGCGGCAGCCGCGATGATGGAACCCCACATGTTGCCGAGACCGCCCAGCACCACGAACACCAGAATCAGAATGGACGTATTGAAATCGAACTTATTGGCCACCACGGTGGTGAAGTTCATAGCGAACAGCGTACCCGCCGCGCCCGCCAGAGCGGCGGAGGTAACGAACGCCATGAGCTTGTACTTGGTGACGTGGATGCCCACCGACTCGGCGGCGATGCGGTTGTCCCGCAGGGCCATGATGGCGCGGCCGGAGCGGCTCTGAATGAGGTTGAGCACGACGAACAGCGTCACCAGGATCAGCGCCACGCCGGCGATGAAGGTGGACAGCTCCGGGATGTTGGAGATACCCATGGGGCCGCCGATGATGGTCCGTCCTCCCTCCTCCAGGCCCAGCTCATTGGCGCTGGTCATGAGCATGCCGAAGTGGAGGCCGTGGGAATCCAGACCCACATAGAGGTTATTCAGGAGGCTCTTGATGATCTCGCCGAAGGCCAGGGTGACGATGGCCAGATAGTCGCCCTTGAGCCGCAGCACCGGCACGCCGATGACCACGCCGGCCAGCCCCGCGCAGATCGCGCCCACCACCATGGAGACCGCCAGGCGAAGCCCCCCGATGGGGATCACGTTTTCCAGGGCGATGGCCGCCACCACGCCGGAGAACGCGCCCACGCTCATAAAGCCCGCGTGGCCCAGGCTCAGCTCGCCCAGGATGCCCACCGTCAGGTTCAGCGACACCGCCATGACCACATACGCGCAGATGGGGACCAGCATGCCCTGGAGCGACGAGCTGATGCCGCCGCCGGCGCTCATAGCCTGAAGGATGACAAAGGCCACCAGGACGATGCCGTAGGTAAAGAGATTGCTGCGGGTGGTTTTTGTCAGACGTCTTGGTTTTTTCATCACAGCCACCTCACACTTTCTCGCGGACCTGCTTGCCCAGAAGCCCGGCGGGCTTCACCAGCAGCACGATGATCAGCACGGCGAACACGATGGCGTTGGAGAGCTGGGTGGAGATATACGCGCCGGCGAAAATCTCGATGATGCCCAGCAGCAGCCCGCCCAGCAGGGCCCCGGGAATGGAGCCGATGCCGCCGAACACCGCCGCGGTAAAGGCCTTGATGCCCGGCATGGAGCCAGTGGTAGGCACCAGGGTGGGATACGCCGAGCACAGCAGCACGCCGGCAATGGCCGCCAGGGCCGAGCCGATGGCAAAGGTGACGGAGATGGTGGAATTGACGTTGATACCCATCAGCTGCGCCGCGCCCTTGTCCTCGGAGCAGGCGCGCATGGCCTTGCCCATCTTGGTCCGGCCGGTGAACCACGTCAGCACCAGCATGATGACCAGGCACGCGCTGATGGTGATGATGGTCACCAGGGACAGGTTCAGCTGCCCGCCGAACAGCTGGAAGGTCTTGCCGCCGCCCACGGCGGGAAACACCTTGGGGTTGGAGGACCACAGCAGCTGAGCCATATTCTGGAGAAAATAGCTCATGCCGATAGCCGTGATCAGCACCGCCAGGGACGGCGCGGCCCGCAGGGGCTTGTAGGCCAGCCGCTCGATAACCACGCCCAGCACCGTGCACACGGCCATGGCCAGCACAATGCCCAAAACCGGCGGCAGCGCAAACCGGGAGACGGCGTAGAAGCAGATGTACGCGCCCACCATGATGACGTCGCCGTGGGCAAAGTTCAGCATCTTGGCGATGCCGTAGACCATGGTATAGCCCAGGGCGATGATCGCGTAGATGCTGCCCAGGCTGATGCCGTTGATCAGGTAATTGATAAATACCATGCCAACACCTCATTTTCCTTTTCTCTTAGAATGAACACAGCCATAGAGCAGAAGGTTCCTCCGAAAAAGCCCTCTGCTCTGTGGCTGTACGCAGGGCTTTGAAAGTACGCAGGCGGCTGGAGAGTGCGCGGGCACTCTCCAGCCATTGGGAATGGGGTCTGAGAATCGATCACATGCCGACGTAAGCGCCGTCCTGGATGACCATGCCCTTGGGGCTCTTGGACACAGCGCCGGTGGCGTCCCAGGTCATGCTCTCGCCGGTGAGGCCATCAAAGGTCATGGAGGTGAACTGCTCGATCATCTTCTCGCACAGCGTGGCGGCGTCCATATCCGGCGTGGCGCCCGCGGCCTCCAGTGCCTGCTTGTAAGCGTAGACACAGTCATAGGCGTCGGCGGCGAACTGGTTGGGGATCTCACCAAACTGCTCCTGGTACTTGGAGACGAAGGACTGAGTGCGCTCGTCCTCGGCGTCGGCGTTGAAGGGAGTCAGCAGCATCACGCCCTCGGCCAGGGAGGTATCGAAGCCCTCCATGGTCAGGATGCCGTCCATGCCGTCCACACCGAACCACTTAGGCTCGTAGCTCATGCCCTTGGCCTGGGCCAGGATCAGGGAGGCGGGCTGATAGTACATGGGGAGGAACACCAGGTCCGCGCCGTTATTCTTGGCGTCGGTCAGCTGCACGGAAAAGTCGGTGTCCGAGCCGTCGGCGAAGGTGGTGGCGGAGACGACCTCCAGGCCCAGCTCGCCGGCCTTCTCAATGAAGGTCTCGTAGATGCCCACGGAGTAAACGTCGTCATTCTTATAAATGACGGCGATCTTGGTGCCCAGGCTCTGGTCAGCGATGTACTGCGCAGAGGCGGAGCCCTGGTTGGGGTCCATGAAGCACATCTGGAACATATTGTCCTTGCCGTCCAGCACCGCGGTGGAGGAGGCGGAGGGAGTCAGGCCGAAGATGCGGTCGGCGTTGTTCTTGGCGGAGGTCGCCTCACAGGGCTTGGAGGTGACGGAACCCAGGGACAGCTGCATGCCCCAATCCTTCAGGGCGTTGTAAGCGTTGACGGCCTTCTCGGCGTCGTGGGTGTCGTCCTCGTACTTCAGATCAAACTGAACGCCGCCCATGGCATTGATCTCCTCCACGGCGATCGCCGCGCCGTGCATGGCTGCCATGCCGTAGATGGCCGCGCTGCCGGTGAGGGGACCGGTGCCGCCCAGCTTAAAGGCGTCGCCGGAGGGCGCTGCGGGGTCGCTGCCGCCGTCGTCGCCTTCGGCGGGCGCGTCGGAGCCGTTGTTGGCGGCGGAACCATTGGAGCCGTTGTCAGCGGCAGGCTGCTGGGTGTCGTTTCCGCCGCAGGCTGCCAGGCAGCCCAGCAGCAGCGCGCACGCCAGCAGGAGGGAAAGCACTTTCTTCATGTTACATATCTCCTATTCCTTGATTTGAATGCAAAACCGCCGGGAAACCAAAGCCTTTGGCGATTTATTGCACTAATCATATGCTTTTTCGGCAAAAGTGTCAATCCGAAATCTGAATATGAATGGAGATTTCCACGCGCTTTTTTTGGCTGTTCTGCACAAAAACAGCCTATCTATTTTGTCTGTTCATGATAATATTAGATTTTCTCATAACCAAAACCCCGTGCCGTTTCCGCATACCCCCTTCCCCACCCTGGAGCATGGCAGCGTCCGCCATTGTCTGAGCTCTCTGGTTTCAGGGGCAGCACGCAAGACAGCCAGCCGCTTTCGCGGCTGGCTGCAGATTTTCCGCAAAGCCCTCAGAGGACCTTAGCCAGAAAGGTTTGCAGGCGCTCACACTTCGGCGCGCCGAACACATCCTCCGGCGAACCCTGCTCCAGGATGTGGCCCTCGTCCATGAACAGCACACGGGTGGCCACCTCCCGGGCAAAGCCCATCTGGTGCGTCACCAGCGCCATGGTCATCCCGTCCCGGGCCAGCTCGCGCATGACCTCCAGCACCTCGCCCACCATCTCCGGGTCCAGCGCCGAGGTAGGCTCGTCGAACAGCATCAGCTTCGGCTTCATGGCCAGCGCCCGGACAATGGCAATGCGCTGCTTCTGCCCGCCGGACAGCTGCGCCGGGTAGGCGTCCGCCTTGTCCCGCAGCTCCACCCGATCCAGGAGGGCCATGGCCGTCTCGTCCGCCTCCTCCTGGCTCATCAGCCTGGTGCGCACCGGGGCCAGGGTGATATTTTTCCGGATAGTCATGTTGGGGAACAGGTTGAAGTGCTGGAACACCATGCCCATCTGCCGGCGCACGGCGTTGATGTCCACCTTGGGGGCAGTGATCTCCTGCCCCTCGAAGAAGATGGCGCCGCCGGTGGGCTCCTCCAGCAGGTTCAGGCAGCGGAGGAACGTGGACTTGCCCGAGCCGGAGGGGCCGATGATGATAACCTTTTCCCCGGGGGCGATGTGCTCGTTGATGTGGTCCAGCACCAAATGGCTGCCGAAGGATTTGGACAGGTCTTTAACGTCGATCACTTTGCCGCAGCCTCCTTTCCAGCTTCCCCTGGAGCCAGGAGAATCCCATCACCAGCAATAGATAAATGCAGGCGGTGCCCACCAGGGGATACATGGTCTCATAGGTCCGCCCATAGATGCCCTGGGCGGCGTAGAGCAGCTCCTTGCCGCCGATGACAGTGATCAGAGAGGTGTCCTTGAGCAATATGATGAACTCATTGCCAAGGGACGGCAGAATCGTCTTGAACGCCTGGGGAATGACGATGAAGCGCATGGTGTCCATATACCCCAGGCCCAGGCTGCGTCCGGCCTCACTCTGGCCGGGGTCCAGGGACATGAGGCCACCGCGGATGATCTCCGCCACATAGGCGCCGGAGTTGATGCCCAGGGTCAAAGCGCCCACCACGGTGAAATTCCGGCTGCTCCTGAAGATGACCAGGCCCATGATCAGCAGCTGGACCATCATGGGCGTACCGCGGATCACGGTGACATAGACCTTGGCGATGGCATTGACCGCGCCCAGGCAGAAATTTTTGCGGCCGGGCCGCTGCTGGTCGTGGGCCGTGCGCAGCACCGCCACCACAACGCCCAGCACCACGCCGATGCACAGCGCCATGGCGGTGGTCAGCAGCGTGGTGCCAACGCCCTTGAGATACTGGAGCCAGCGTTCGTTTTCGATGAAAGCCTGATAGAACATGACGTAGAACTTCTGCCAGAAGGGCAGTGTCGCGCCGCCGACGATCAGGGCTTTCCACTGTTCATACAGGGCCATAGCCCACCTCGATTCTCAGAAATTCCAGCGCAGCGCGCGCCGGGTGCATACAGCGCCCGGCGCGCGGGGTTTTCCATTATTCAGCGCCGATATAGCGGTCCAGGATCTCTTGCACGGTGCCGTCGGCGATCAGCTCCTTGAGCGCGCCGTTGACGGCCTCGGTCAGGGGACTGTTCTTGGCCAGTCCGATGGCGTAATCCTCGTTGGCATACTCGGTGTCCAGGATGGTGAGGCCGGGGTTCACAGTCACAAACTCCTCCGCGGGGCCGCTGTCGATGACCACACAGTCGATCTGCCCGTTGAGCAGGGCCTGAACGGCGGTAATGCCGTTGTCGTAGGCGATCACATGGTCGTCGCCGAAGTCGTCGGAGCAGTAGATGTAACCGGTGGTACCGCGCTGCGTGCCGATGGTCTGGTCGCCCAGCGTATCCAGGGTGATGTCAGAGCCTTCCGGCACAATGACCACCTGCACGCCGTTGGCGTATGTATCGGTGAAGTCCATGACAGCCAGCCGATCCTCTCTGACTGTGACGCCGGCGGCGACGATGTCGCACTTCCCCTGCTGAACGGCCAGGAGGGCAGTGTCAAAATCCATGGGGTCGATCACCAGCTCCAGCCCCAGCTTCTCCGCGATGGCCGCGGCAATATCCGGATCGATGCCGTAGACGTTGTCACTGTCGTCGGTCATCTCATAGGGCGGGAAGCTGGGCTCGGTGCTCATGATGAGCTTGCCCGGCTCCACGGTGGGCAGCGCGCCGCCTGCGGCGCCGTCATCCTTGGCGGCATCGGCTCCGGCAGGGGTGCCGGTCTCAGCGGGCGCGGGCTGAGCCGCGGGCTCCTGGGTGTCGTTTCCGCCGCCGCAGGCGGCCAGGGCCAGCACCAGAGTCAGGGCCAGCAGCAGTGCAAGAATCTTTTTCATGTTTCCTTACTTCCTTCATTTTGGGGTTTTGTTTTGGATAACCGCATTATACAACGCCCATGAATAAAATGCAAGTGTTTTCCCATGTACATACTAGCCAATATTCCTGTATATTTTCCACGATCTCTGGTGATTATAGATGATTCCGCCATGGAACCGCCCCGGGCCATACCTGGTTCCGACTGTCCAAAGCGAATGAATAATCATCTATTCACGAATATCCGTTGTAAACAGGAAACTTATTCACCCTCGCTCCCCTGCCCCAAAGAAAAATCGGCCCGGGACCACTCCCGGGCCAATTTTCGTTACCGGCGTCCGCCGCCGCGGCCGCCTCCGAAGCCGCCGCCCCCACGGCTGCCGCTGCCGAAGCCGCCGCCGAAGCTCCCGCCCCCACGGCTGCCGCTGCCGAAGCCGCCGCCGAAGCTCCCGCCCCCGCGGCTGCCGCTGCCGAAGCCGCCGCCAAAGCCGCTGCCTCCGCCGCCGAAGCCGCCCCCGGGGCCAAACGGGCCCCGCGGGCCGCGACCGCTGGACTGGCGGGGCGGCTGTCTGGGCGGGCGCGGCGGATGGTGCGGCCCGCCGGGCCAGCGGTGGGGGAAGAAGATCGGCCCCCACACCGGACCCCAGAAGCCATATCCATAACGCCGCCGGCCCACGCCGAAGCTGCTCAGGAAGATCACCAGGATCAGCAGCACCAGCACAATGCCGAACACCGCGCCAGCCACGCTGATGCCGGCGCCCTCCCCGCTCTTGGGCTCAAACCCGCCGTCGGCGGTGATGTAGTCGCCGTACCAGTCCTGCACATCCCGCATCAGCAGCGGCAGGGCACTGTCGGCGTTCTCGGTCACGGAGCCGCCATCCAGCGCGGCGGTCAGGATTGTCTGGAGGCGGTTGTTGACATAGTAGCCCATCTCGTCGCCATAGCCGAAATACCACTGGTCTGACGAGCGGTCGATCACCAGGACCATATCCACGGGTTTCAGCTCCCAGTCCATGAACACGTCATACGCCGCCTGCTCGATGCTGCCGCCCTGGAGGTCCAGGGCCGCCACGGCCAGGATGCTGCCGTAGTCGTAGTCCAGCGCGGCGTTATACTTGGCGATGACCGTCTCGGTCTCCTGGCTCAGGATGCCGGCCTCATCGGAGATCCAGTCCGTATACGACTGGTAGTGCGCCTCTGCGTAGCTGCGGTTGTCCATGTCGGCCACGGCCTGGGCGGGCCGGCGGACGAAGCCGAAAAACACGCACCCGGCCACCACCAGCAGCGTGAGGATCACAGCGACCGTGTGATTTTTGAACACTTTCATTTTGTCACCCGTTTCTCAATCACCCGCGGACCTCCAGCAGCTTCTGTTTCAGCTCGCCCTCGATGCGGCGCAGCTGGACCTCGGCCTCGCGGCGCTTCTTGGCGCCGTCGGTCTGAATCTGCAGCACCTCGTCCAGGGTGGAGATCAGGCTCTCATTGGTGTGCTGGAGGGTCTCAATGTCCACCACGCTGCGCTCCGCGGCCTTGGCGGTCTCGATGGTGGCCATTTTCAGCTTGTCGGCGTTCTTGCGCAGCAGCTCGTTGGTCATGTCGGTGACCTGCCGCTCAGCCTCGATGGCCTGCTGAGAGTGGTGTGTGCCCAGGGCCAGCACCATCTGGCTCTTCCAGAGGGGAATGGTGTTGATGATGGTGGTCTGGATCTTTTCGGTCATCAGGGTGTCGTTGTTCTGGATCATGCGGATCTGCGGGGCCATCTGCACGGAGATCACCCGGGTCAGCTCCAGGTCGTGGAGCTTCTTCTCAAAGCGGTTGCACAGGGCCTGGTAGTCGTTGGCTGCCTGGGCGTCCTCGGCCGCGCCGGTCTCCCGGGCCTTTTGCTGGAGGGCCGGCAGTGTGGTCGCCCGCTCCTTGGCCAATTTTTGCTGGCCGGCCAGGATATACATGGTCAGCTGCTTATAGTACTCCAGATTCTTGGCGTACATCTGGTCCAGTACGGCGATATCCTTCATCAGGGTGATCTGGTGCTTCTCCAGCTGCTGGGCGATCTTGTCCACATTGGCCTCGGCCTTGTCGTACTTGATCTTCATGACCTCGATGGACTTGGAAACCTTCTTGAAGAGGCCAAAGAGTCCCTTCTTCTCCTCCTCCGCATCGAAGCCCTTGAGCTCGATGAGGAGGCTGCCCACCATGTCCCCGATCTCGCCCATGTCCTTGGTGCGGACGGAGCTGAGGGCCGACTCGGAGAAATCGGAGATGTTCTTCTGGGCGGCCACACCGTACTGGAGAATTTGGTTGGAGTCCTTGAGGTCGATTTTCTCCGCAAAGTCCTTCACAGCCTTCTGCTCGGCCTCGGTGAGCATGCTCATGTCCGGCCCGGCCTCAGGGGCAGGCTTTTTCGGCTCGGCCAGAGGGGCGGGCTGGGGGACCTCCAGGGCGGGCGTCTCGCCGAGGTCCGGCGTCAGGGTCAGCTGGGGGATATTTTCGTCCATGATGTTCTCTCCTTCTTATTTGAATGGTTCGTTTTCTTCCTGGGTCAGCCCCTGGGCGCGGAGCAGCTGCTCCATGACGGTGATATCGGCGGTGATGTCCACCACATCCTGAGCGAAGAGGGCGTCCAGCTGCTTGCGGAAGGCCCCCTGGATGGTCGTGAGGGTCTTTTCGATCTTCCCCATGGCCTCGTCGATGTTCCCGGCGCGGACGCCCTGGTCCTGAAGCTTGACGTACTGCTCCAGGAGCTGGATGGTGGTGGGCAGATAGTAGTCCAGGAACTGCCGGCAGCGCTTCACCTGGGACTTGTCCCGCTCCAGCTGGCCGAGGATCTTCCGGGTGGTCTCCTCAATATCGCTGAGGGTCCTGGTGACCTGGGCGTCGGGGATGAGGCCGTTGAGGCGGCGGATATCCGCGATCTGCTTCCGACCCGCCGCGATGGCCTCGTCCAGCTGCTTGTCCCCGGTGTCTGGCGGCGGCTGGGGGACCTCCACCTGGACGGTCTTGCCCGGGAAGATGGACTTCAAAATAAAGTAGGCCGCTACGGAGACGGCCGCGCACAGCAGCAGCTGCGCCACAGACCCCAGCCCAAACCACAGCGTGTAGCCCAGCCACACCGCCGCCACGCCGTACACCGGGACCACCGACGGCTTTCTCACAGATTTCATTGCCTCACCGGCCTTTCTCTCAGGTTAGCATTTCCCGTTTTCTCTATCTTACCGCCGAATCCCCCTAAAGTCAAGAAGATGCGTCGTCCGGCGCCGCGCCGCCGAAAAAAATTGACAGCAGGCCCTTTGCGCGGTATAATACCTGTATTTCAAGGATTCCCAATGGGACCGCCCCGGGGGGCGGCCCCTATCAAAAGCGGCCGGCGGCGGTCTGCGCAGGAGCACGAGAGCCGTCCTGCCGCCGACGCCGCATATTCAAGTTTATGCCGCTTCTCGCCGCTTTGTGACAGGAATCGCGTTCGGAGGTTATTTTCATGGCGAAGCTCGCACCGTCCATCCTCTCGGCAAACTTCAACCACCTGGGCCGGGATATCCGGGGCCTGAAGGAGCATGGCGCTGATTACGTCCATTTTGACGTGATGGACGGACAATTTGTTCCCAACATTTCCTTTGGCCTCACGGTCCTGGCGGACGTCCGCCGGGAGACCGACATGCTCCTGGACGTCCACCTGATGATCGACCGGCCCCTCCGGTATGCGGAGCGCTTCTGCGAGGCCGGGGCCGATATCGTCACCGTCCACGTGGAGGCCGACACCCAGGAGAACACCCTGGAGGCCCTGCGCACCATCCGCCGCTGCGGCAGGCGCGCCTCCGTCTGCCTCAAGCCCAGGACGCCGGCCGAGGCGGTCCTCCCCTATCTGGACCTTTGCAGCATGGTCCTGGTGATGACGGTGGAGCCGGGCTTTGGCGGGCAGTCCTTCATGGCGGACATGATGCCCAAGGTGTCCCGGATCCGCGATTACATCCGCCAGCGCGGCCTTGAGTGCGAGCTGGAGGTGGACGGCGGCGTCAGCCTGGAGACCGGGCCGGTCTGCGCCGCGGCCGGGGCCAATGTGTTCGTGGCCGGCAGCGCCTACTTCAAGGCTGCCGACCAGACCGCCTTTGCCGCCGCCATCCACGGGATGTGAGAAAAAGGAGCCTTGCATGAACTACCGAGGACTCAAGCAGGCCGCACGGGCGTGCCTGAAGGACAGCACATGCCATCCCCGGCGGCTGGCAGCGCTGTTCCTCCTGTGTCTCTACGCGGTGCCGCTGCTGTCGGACGCGGTGTCGTTCCTCCTGGAGTACCGCCTCAGCCGGGCCACGGGCCTGGGGGCGGTGTCGCCGCGGAGCCAGCTGGAGCTGTGGACCATGGGCTCGTTCCTGGTGGTGCTGGCGTGGCAGGTGCTCTGGAACGCGGGCATCTCCCTGTTTTCCCTGCGCCTGAGCCGCGGGGAGCCTACGGGCTTCCGCGATTTGACGGCGGGCTTCCGCCAGCTGGGCCGGGTGCTGGTGCTGGCGCTGCTGGAGGGGCTGTATATCTGGCTGTGGTGCCTCCTGTTCGTGATCCCGGGCCTGGTGGCGGCCTACCGCTACCGGATGGCCCTCTACGCGCTGCTGGACGATGGAAACCTGACCGCCTCGGACGCCCTTCGGATGTCCGCGCGCCTGACCTACGGCCACAAGCTGGAGCTGCTGGTGCTGGACCTGCACTTCCTCTGGTACTACCTTCCGTCGTTCGCCGCGTCGCTGCTGGTCACGTCCTATCAGTACGGCTTGACGCCGCACCTGCGGGGCGTGAAGGGGCTGGTGATCGTGAATCTGATCAATCTGCTGCTGCCCCTGGCCATGCAGCTGGCGGCGCTGGCGTATGTACAGACCACGGAGGCGCACGCCTATAACTGGCTGCTCTCCCTGGACCGCGCCCGCCGGGAGAGTGTACGCCATGCCTACCGCCCCTATAAGGCGTGACTGTACTGCACCACAGCCCCGGGAAGCCTGGCTTCCCGGGGCTTATTTTGTCTTATGGGGCGAACTGGCTGTTGTAGAGCGCCGCGTAGAAGCCGCCCTGCGCCAGCAGCTGCGCGTGGCTCCCCTGCTCCACCACACGGCCGTCGCGCATGACCAGGATCACGTCGGCCTCGCGGATGGTGGAGAGGCGGTGGGCCACGATGAAGCTGGTGCGGCCCTCCATCATCGCCGCAAAGGCCGACTGGATGCGCGCCTCGGTGCGGGTGTCGATGGAGGAGGTGGCCTCATCCAGGATCAGCATCGGCGGCAGGCACAGCATCACCCGGGCAATGCACAACAACTGCCGCTGGCCCTGGGAGAGGCTCTCGCCGCCGTTTTGCAGCACCGTATCGTAGCCCTGGGGCAAGCGGCGGATGAAACTGTGGGCGTGGGCCTGCCGGGCGGCGGCCTCGATCTCGGCGTCGGAGGCGTCGGGACGGCCCATGGCGATGTTCTCGCGGATGGTCGCCGACTTGAGCCACGTATCCTGAAGCACCATGCCGTAGCCTGCCCGCAGGTCCGCCCGGCGCATGGCGCGGATGTCTGTGCCGTCCACCCGGATCGCGCCCGCCCGCACGTCGTAGAAGCGCATGAGAAGGTTGATGAGGGTAGTCTTGCCGCAGCCGGTGGGGCCGACGATGGCCACGCGCTGGCCAGGGCGGACCGAGAGGCAGAAGTCCTCGATGAGCCTCTGCTCGGGCGTATAGGCGAAGGAGACCCGCTCCAGGGACACCGCACCCCGGAAATCGCCCATGGGCTTGGCCGCCGGGTCGTCTGCCGGCTCCGGCGGCGCGTCGATCAGGTCGAACACCCGCCCGGCGCAGGCCAGGGCGTTTTGCAGCTCCGTCACCACGCCGGAGATCTCGTTGAAGGGCTTGGTGAACTGGTTGGCGTAGCTCAGAAAGCACGTCAGCTGGCCCACGCTGATGCCCCCGCGCATCGCCAGCAGCGCGCCCACCACGCCTACGCCGGCGTAGACCAGGCCGTTGACAAAGCGGGTGGCGGGGTTGGTGATGGAGGAAAAGAAAATGGCCCGGAGGGAACAGCTGCGCAGCCGCTCGTTGACCTCGTCGAACCGCTCCAGCACCGCCGCCTCCTGTCCGAAAGCCTGGACCAGCTTCTGCCCGCCAATCATCTCGTCGATCAGGGCCGTCTGCTCGCCGCGGGTCTGGGACTGGAGGGAGAACATGGCGTAGGTCCTCCTGGCGATGAACGCCGCTACCAGCAGGGAGACGGGCGTCACCAGCACCACCACCAGCGTGATGGAGAGATTCACCGAGAGCATGAAGCCGAAGGTGCCGGCGATGGTGATCACGCCGGTGAAGAGCTGGGTAAAGCCCATCAGCAGCCCGTCGGAGAGCTGGTCCGCGTCTGCAATGACGCGGCTGACGGTCTCGCCAGAGGAATGGCTGTCCAGGTACGCCATGGGCAGCACCTGGAGCTTCCGGAACGCCGCCGCGCGGATATCCCGGACAGTGCAGAGGGCAAGACGGTTGTTGCACAGGTTCATCAGCCACTGGGCCGCGCCTGTCAGCGCCGCCACAGCGGCAATCCGCACCAGGAGCGGCCGCAGCGCCTCGAAATCCACCTGTCCCCGCTCCACGATCAGGTCCACTGCGTCGCCGGTGAGAATGGGAATGTAGAGGGTCATAGCCACCGCGGCCGCCGCCAGGACCAGCGACGCGGCCGCCAGAAAGCCATAGGGCCGCAGATAGCGGAGGAGACGGCGGAGGGTGCTTTTGTGCCGCATTGGTTCACGCCTCCTTCCTGAACTGGGACGCGCAGATCTCCTGATAGACCGGGCAGGTCTCCAGCAGCGCGTCGTGGGTCCCCAGGCCCACGGCCCGGCCGTCGTCCAGCACCAGGATCTGGTCGGCAAAGCGGATGGAGGACGCCCGCTGAGAGACCAGGATCACCGTAGTGTCCCGCAGGGTCCGCAGCGCCTTTCGGAGCTTCGCATCCGTGGCGAAGTCCAGCGCCGACGCGCTGTCGTCCAAAATGAGGATCTCCGGCTCCCGCACCACGGCCCGGGCGATGGTCAGCCGCTGGCGCTGCCCGCCGGAGAGGTTGCGTCCCCCCTGCTCCACCGGCGCGTCCAGGCCGCCGTCCTTCCTGTCCACAAATTCCTTGGACTGGGAGAGCTCCAGCGCCCGCTCCAGCTGCGCCTCCGGGGCCGTGCTGTCGCCCCAGAGGAGATTTTCCCGGATGGTACCGCGGAACAGCATGGCCTTCTGCGGCGCCATGCCCACCCGGGCGCGCAAGGCCCCGTCCTCCCACTGCGCCGTGGACAGGCCGTCCACCAGGACCTGCCCGCGGGTGGGCTTATAAAACCCCGGGATCAGATTCACCACCGAGGACTTGCCCGAGCCGGTGCCGCCGATAATGCCGAACACCGTCCCCCGGGGAATCGTGAAGCTCAGGTCGCAGATCGCCTCGCCGCCGGCGCCGGGATACGTCAGGCTCACATGGTCGAACACCACCGCCGGCGCGTCCGCCGCCCCGGCAGCCTCATGGCCGGAGACCGCCGCGGGGACCTCCAGCAGCTGCTCCAGGCGGTTGCCGCAGGCCCAGGCCTTGGTGATGGTCAGGATGAGGTTGGCCATTTTCACCAGCTCCACCAGAATCTGGGACATATAATTGACCAGCGCCACCACCTGCCCCTGGGTCAGCACGCCGGCGTCTACCTGCAAAGCCCCGGTATGGATCAGCACCACCAGGGCCAGATTCAGCAGGACATACGTCAGCGGGTTCATGGCCGCCGACACGCGGCCCACAAACAGGCCGAACCGCGTCAGCCTCTCATTCTGCGCGTCAAACTGCCGCACCTCGTCGGCCTGCTTGTTGAAGGCCCGCAGGACGCGGACGCCGCCCAGGTTCTCCCGGGTCAGGCCCAGGAGGCCGTCCAGGTTTTTCTGCACCGTCTGATAGCGGGGAATGCTCCAGAGCATGATGCCGAACACCACCGCGCACAGTGCCGCGATCACCGCGGCGAACACCAGCGCCGCCTGGAAGTCGATGGTTAAGGCCATGACCATGGCACCAAATACCACAAAGGGCGAGCGCAGCAGCAGCCGCAGTGCCAGATTTACGCCGGTCTGCACTTGATTGACGTCGCTGGTCATGCGGGTGATCAGGGTGTCGCTCCCCAGGCGGTCCAGGTCCGGGAAGGACAGGCGCTGGATGTGGGCAAAGAGCTGGTGGCGAAGCGCGGCGGCGAAGCCCACCGACGCCTTGGCGGCGAAATATTGCGCCGTGATGGCACTCGCCAGCCCCACCAGCCCCAGCCCAGCCAGTACCAGACCCAGCCGCAGCACCAGGCTCCGGTCGCTCCCGGCAATGCCCCGGTCGATAATAGCGGCCATAACCAGGGGCACCAGCAGCTCAAAGGACGCCTCCAAAAGCTTGAACAGCGGGCCTAAAATGCACTCTTTCCGGTAGATTTTCAGATATCGGAACAGCTTACGCATCCTGCGCCGCACCTCCTCCATCCCGGTGGTCCAGCAGCCACCGGCGAATGGCCTCCCGGGACTCCTCGCACATGGGGAAGTCCGCCTCGGCCTCGATCTCGCTCTTTTCCAGGCAGTATGGGCCGTGCCACAGCTGTCCGTAGATGGAGCTTTGCTCCAGGTCCACCTCCTTGGGCGTTTTCATCTGCACCCGGGGCGTCAGCATGAAGCGAAGGGGGCCGTCGCTGCCGGAAAAACGGTTGTTGTTGGCGAAATAGTGGAGCGTGGGCAAATAAAGCTCTGCCATGTTCTCCCTCAGTCCCCCATCAGCCGTTCCATCTCGTCCAGCAGCTCCCCGAACAGCGCCAGGGCGTTTTCCACCGGCGCGGCGGTGGTCATGTCCACGCCCGCCCCCTTCAAAAGGTCGATTGGGTCCTGGCTGCATCCGCCGGAGAGGAAGCGCAGATAGTCCGCCACTGCCGTCTCCCCCTCCCGCAGGATGCGCCGGGACAGGGCGATAGCCGCGGCGTAGCCGGTGGCGTACTGGAACACATAGTAGTCATAGTAGAAGTGCGGGATCCTGGCCCACTCCAGGTCCAGCTGAGGATCGATGGTCAGGGCGTCTCCAAAATAGCGGGCGTTGAGCGCATGATAGGCCGCGCTGAGCATCTCGGCGGTCAGCGCCTCGCCCCGGGCGTTCTGCTCGCCCATCCACAGCTCAAACTCGGAGAACATGGTCTGGCGGTAGAGAGTGCCCTTGAACTGCTCGAGGAAGTGGTTGATGAGATACGCCCGCTCCCGGCGGTCGGTGGTCCTGGCCAGCAGATGCTCCATCAGCAGCGCCTCGTTGCAGGTGGAGGCCACCTCGGCCACGAAGATCACATAGTCGGCATAGACCGGCGGCTGGCTGCGGTTGGAGAGGTAGGAGTGGATGGCGTGGCCCATCTCATGGGCCAGGGTGAACTGGCTGTCCAGGGTGCCGGTGTAGTTGAGCAGGACATAGGGATGCACCCGCGCGCCGGCGGAGTAGGCCCCGGAGCGCTTGCCGGGGTTCTCGTAGACGTCGATCCAGCGGCTGTCGTAGCCCTCCCGCAGGATCTTCTGGTACGCCGCCCCCAGGGGCGCCAGAGCCTCGGCAACGGTCTCCTTCGCCTCGGCGAAGGGGATGCGCCGGTCCACGTCGGCCACCAGCGGGGCGTAGAGGTCGTAGGGGTGCAGCTCGTCCAGGCCCAGCAGCCGCCGGCGCAGGCGGGCGTAGCGGTGAAGGTGTCCAAGATTGGCGTTGACCGTCTCGATGAGGCTGTGGTAGACCGCCGCGGGCACGTTGCTGCCGTCCAGAGACGCCTCCAGCGGCGAGGCGTAATGCCTGGCCCGGGCGAAGAACTGCAGCTGCTTCACCTGGGCGGAGAGCGTCGCAGCCAGGGTGTTGCGGAAACGGCCGAAGGGGGCGTAGTAGTGTTCAAAGGCCGACTTCCGGAGCACGCGGTCGGGGCTTTCCAGGTAGGAGATGAATGTCCCCTGGGTCAGCGGATGCGCCTGTCCCGCGGCGTCCACGGCGTCTTGAAAGCGGACGTCGGCGTCGGCGAACATGGAGTAGATATTGTCCGGCCCCTGGGCCATCTCTCCCACCCCGGCCAGGAGCTTTTCCTCCTGGGGCGAGAGGATGTGGGCGCGCTTGCGGCGGATCTGATCGAAGTGGCGGCGGTAAAGAGCCAGCTCCGGCTGGTCCGTATAAAAGCGTTCCAGCGTCCCGTCGGGAATGGCCAGCAGCTCCGGCGTCTCGAAGCTGGAGGCCGACGCAGCCTCCACCCACACGGCGGTGATGCGGTCGGTCATGGCCTGGTACTTGGCGACGCGGGTATCCTCGTCGCTGCGGCGCTGGGCATAGTTGGCCAGCCGGTCCAGCAGGACCCCCAGCCGCTCGCCCAGCTTCATATATTCGTACAGCGTCTCCGCTGATTCCCCCAGCCGGCCCTCATAGGACGGCAGCTGTCCGATCAGCTCCCGCAGGACCTGCAAATCGGCCTCCCAGGCCTCGTCGGCGGCGTAAAGGTCCTCAATGGCCCACAGCTCCTGGGGAGCCCGGGCGCTTCGCTCCTGTGCGGCATTGGACATGGTGATTCCTCCCAAATTTTCAAGTATCCTTATTCTATCACAAATCCATCGATCCTACAATCCGCGGAAGTTGACAATTCCTGACGGGTGTGTTATTTTACTATTTGTTTGAAATTTGAAATGGGAGAATGTGTATGTCCAAGCAAGGAAAAGCCAACCTGATGCTCATTGCCGCTGCCATGATCTGGGGCGCGGCGTTCGTGGCCCAATCGGCGGGCATGGAATACGTGAGGCCGTGTACCTTCCAGGCGTGCCGGTGCGTGCTGGGCGGTCTGGTGCTGCTGCCGGTGCTGGCCCTGCGGCGGGACCGGACGGAGGCGGCTGCCGCGCCCAAAAGCCGGAAGGACCTTTGGATTGCGGGGATTTTGTGCGGCGTGATCCTCTTCGCCGGCTCCACGCTCCAGCAGTACGGCCTTCTCTACACCTCGGCAGGCAAATCGGGCTTTCTCACGGCGCTCTATGTAGTCCTGTTGCCGGTCGCCAGCCTGCTGCTGGGCAAGCGCGCGCCGCTGACGGTGTGGCTGGGCGTGGCCATGGCTGCGGCAGCACTGTACCTGCTGTGCGTCAACGAGCAGTTTACCGTCGGCCGCGGCGAGCTGCTGACCCTGGGCTGTGCCGCGTGCTTCACGCTGCACATTCTGGTCATTGACCACTTCTCGCGGCGGGTGGACGGCGTGGCGCTCTCGTGCATCCAGTTCTTCGTCTGCGGCGCGCTGGCGGCGGTGGGGATGCTGATCTTTGAGCGCCCCAGCTGGGCGGCAATCCTCCGGTGCTGGCTGCCCATCTGCTATGCCGGCATTCTCTCCTGCGGCGGCGGCTATACCCTGCAAATTCTGGGGCAGAAGCACGCAAAGCCCACCGTGGCGTCGCTTTTGATGAGCCTGGAGTCGGTATTCGCGGTCCTGTTCGGCGCGCTGCTCCTCCGCGAGCGCCTGCGCCCGGCGGAGTACGCCGGCTGCGTCCTCATGTTCGCCGCCATCGTTCTGGCACAGCTGCCGCAGAGGAAACGGGCATCCAAAACCTAAAATCGAAGCGGCATGGCAAATGTGCCATGCCGCCGATTTTTGCGAAGAAGAGCCGGGGCCCGAAGGCCCCGGCTCGGGGTTTTGCTGTTTGCCGCCGGCGTCAGGCGGCAGACTCAGATTAGCTCTCGTGATGCTTCCGACGGGAAAGAATCTGCATCCCCACGAAGCCGATCGCAGCCAGTGCCGTCAGGACATACCAGGCCATCATGGCCTCGCCGGTCCTGGGCACGTCTGCCAAGGGCACCTCGGGGTCCTCCAGCTCCACCGGAGGAAGCTCCGCCAGAGGCACATCAGGCTCCTCCAGCTCCACCGGGGGAAGCTCCGCCAGAGGCACATCAGGCTCCTCCAGCTCTACCGGCGGAAGCTCCGTCAGCGGAACATCAGGATCGGGAATCTCCGGATCGGGGTCCGGCGTCGGGTCGGGACGGGGCCGGTTGGGCGTGGTGTAGGTATTGGTGAACGTCGCTTCCACGCGGCCGTCCACCGCTACATCAAGTTTGGCTGTGCCCTCCGCAGCCGCTGTTTCACCGACGCTGACCTGACGGCTCCAGTTGTAGCCGCTGATGGTGGCGTCGTCCTCGGTGATCTCATAGCGTCCGGCGGGCAGGCCCTCGATCACATAGGTGCCGGCGCCCTGAATGGTCACCGTCGCCTTGCCGTTCTCAAAGGTCACACCGCTGTAAACGCCGTTCACCGTCTCGGGACCCTGGATCTGGAAGGTATATACCTTCTCCGCCGCAGTCTCGCCGCCGCCGTTGACCACCTTGTGAATCACAAGGCTGCCGCCGGCGTAGGTGTTCGTAACGGTGATGGCCGCGCCCTCTGTCGCCGTCACCTGGACCTTGCCGTCGTTTTCGGCCGTAACGCGCAGAACATAGCCAGGAATCGCCGCGCCGGTTTCATCCTCGATAACGGTGTAAATACCGGGAACCACATCAAGCAGCGTTACACTCTCGCCGGCCTTGATCGTGATCCTGCCGATCTCCTCACCCCGGATGTTCCTGGCAACATTGCCGTCCTCATCGACGACGGTAAAGGCAAATTCCTTGCCCTCCGCCGTGGGACCGCCGCCCACCACATTCTTGGTGATGGTCAGGCTGCCCTTAGGCAGCTCGGTGTAGGTGTTGGTAATGACAGCCTCGGCAGCGCCGCCCTTCTCCACTACCACATCCACATCGCTTCCGGTAACAGCCCAGCGGTAGCCGGCAATATTTGCACTGCTCTCCGTCACATGGTAGGTGCCGGTGGGCAGACCGTTGATTTCGACGCTGCCGGAACCCTGGATTCTAACCGTCGCCACGCCATTGACGAAGGTAACGGTGTCATTGGCGCCATGATAGTCGCCGTTGGCATCCTTCGGCCCCTCAATCGTGAATTCAAAGGTCTGATTCGCCGCGTTCATATCACCGACCACGTTTTTGGTGATCTTCAGGCTGCCGGTGTCGCGGGTGTAGATGTTGGTGATCGTGACTTCGCTTTCTTTGCCCGATACAACCTCTACGTTTCCTTCACCCTCAACGGTCACCAGGGTATAGCCGGTGATGCCGGCGCCATTCCGATCTTCTGTCACCGTATACTGGCCCGGAACAAGCCCGGAAACAGTCACGGTCTTTCCTGCGGCAACCTTTACCTCCTGTCGGAATGCGTTTTCAACGCCTTGAATGACAAAGGTATATTCCTGTGCCGTCTCAGCGCCGCTAACTGCCTTCCCGACGGTAATGCTGCCGCGAACCAGCGTATTGGTGATGATCCAAACGCCGTTCTCATCCTGACCATACGAAGGCTTATAGATACCGGAACCAGCTTCTTCAACGGTATACTGAATTTCACGGCCGTCTGCGTTGAACTTGGGCATCCCTGTGAAGGTGTACTTCCAATCAGCGCTTGCATACACGGTCGCGCTCTCCACAACCTCGCCGTCTGCAAGAAGATTGATTTCAATCTTCTCCGGGCGTACAGCTGCATCGTCCGTGTCGTACCACGTCTTCTGCACTGTGATGCTGGTGGTCGCCATGTTGACAACATCCACAACCGTGATAGAGCCGTCGATGTCATCCGTCACGCTTTCAAAGACATACTGGCTGTACTCGTCCGACTTTTTCTCCGTTACCTCGTAGGTGAAGCCCTCGGGCAGACCCTCCACAACAGCGGACTCGCCGTCCTTAAGATAGAAGGTGATCTCGTTGTCGTAGATGGGAGCCAGCGTGCCGTCCGGCAGCTGCATGGCAAAGACCTGATTGCCCACGTCACTCAGCTTCAGCGTGAACTGGTAGCTGGCATCGGGATCGAGGCCGTAAGCGGTCTTGTTGACGACCAGGCTGTGGGTAATCTCCGTGCTGGGCGTGTTGGTGATGGTGGCGATATAATACTTGTCAGCGATGGCGCTGAACTCGGTATCCTTATCCACCCTCACTTCGGAGCTATAACCACCGACGGAAGCCTCCTTGACACCCCACTGGAACTGATCGCCCAGATTGGTCCAGGTGTAGCTCCAGTTGTTGTCCTTGCTCAGAATAACAGTGGCGTCGCTGCGGTAGCCCTGGGGCACGATCTTGCCGTTCTGGGTCAGATAGACCAGAATCCGATCGTTCTCGTGCTTCTCAGCGCCGTCAGCCCACTCCTTGACAACCTTCAGGCTCTGGGTCTCGGTGCCGATCTTCAGCAGGCCGTTGGTCATGATGCCGGAGCCGTACTGGTTGGCGTAGTTGCCAGTGATGACAACGCCGTCGGCCTCAGCAATCTCCAGGGCATCGTCGATGACCTTCTGGTCATTGACCTTGGTGAAGAGACTGAAATAACCCTCGATGAACTGGTAATTAGAAACGTCCACCACAGTACCATCTCTGTGGGTATACGCAACCTCACCGCCGCCAGGGGCAAAGCTGGGGAGATAGACCTTGGGCTCAATATCCTTTGTAACCTGGCTCCCATTTTCATCCAGAACTGGATTCCCATTCTCATCACGAACAATGACCTGCGGGATGTTACCAGCCTTAATCACGCCGATGTCCGGGTTTTTGCCGTTATTGATGGACAACAGGCCATCCAGCTCATAAACAGCCAGCTTCCCGCTGGGGCAGACCGCCACGGCGGTATAGCCGTTTTCTGCCTTGTCGCTGTCCTTGTTGCCGCTGACATAGACGTTCTTCATATGGGCTGTTGTGCCGGACTGGATATAAATCGCGCCGCCGTCAAAGTACTGCCCGGACCGATAGGACTCGTTGTTGGTGAAGGTCGCCTTATAGATATAGTGGTGGGTGTTTGCGTTGGTGCCGTTTACCAGGAACACACCGCCGCCCAGCTGGTTGGACTTGTTGGCGTTGAACAGGGTACGACCGCCGTTCACACCGAACTCACTGGAGGTGGCCTCGATATAAGCACCGCCGCCGCCGTTGCCGCCGGTCGCGATGTTATTGGAGACCTTGCCGCCCTCGAAAGCAATCACTTTGTTGCCGCCACCGGCAAAGGCATAGATACCGCCGCCCTCACGAGCAGAGTTATTATCAATGACGCCGCCTTCCATGGTCAGGCTGCCCTGATACACATAGATAGCACCGCCTCTGCCTTTATCCTCAGTGTTCTTGCCGTTCTCGATCAGGGTGTCACCAGTGATGGTCAAGTGACCGCTGCTGGGAACAAAAATCAAGGAGGCATCGCCCTTCACGTTCATGCCGTCAATGTGAGCGCCATCCAGGGTGATATCGCCGTTGACGGTGAACATATGACCGGTGGGATGCTCCTGGCAGCGGGCGAAGGTAATCCCCGCAGTATTCAGGCCGTCCACATTTGCAGCATCAACTGTAATGTTGCTACAAACGTAAACAGTATCCACCTTTTTATCCTGTGCCGCTTTCACTGCCTCGTCCAGCATAGTGGTCATGACCGCTTTGCCGCTGGTATGCTGCTGCCCCTCTGTACCCAGATAGACCCGCACAGGCTCTTCCACCACGGTGTAGTAGCCAGCAGGCCAGTAGTAGCTGCTGCCGCTGTAGTAGTAATAGCCGTTACTGTTGATCAGCTTCCGGTCAAACTGGGTCAGGGTGTACTGGTTACCGTTCTCATCGGTGAAAACAGCCTCGCAGTTCAGCGTAAGAGTGGCGTGAGAGAACTTGGCAGGGTCCTTCGCGGTCGAAGAGGAAGTCACCTTCGTGGAATTCAGAGCGATGTCCGCACTGCCGCCGTCGTTGGTGCCGGAAACCGGCTTATCGCCGGGGGTATGGTTGCCGTAGACCCGGGTCGAACCGCTCAGGGTGACCGTGCCGGTGGTGTTGTTCACATACAGGCCGCCGCCGACGTTGCCGTAATCCATGGATTTGGACGACGCACGGTTCGCGGTGTTGTCTGTGATCACCGTGTTGCTGATGGTGGCATTGCCATTTGCGGTATTTAGATAGATGGCGCCGCCATAGAGCTTCGCGGTATTCCCCTTAAAGGTGCTGCCGTCAATGGTGGTGGTAACGCCGCTGCCATTGACATACAGCGCGCCACCTGCCCGACCGGTATTCCCCGTAAAGGCAGAACCGCTCACATCCACCTTTGCGTTGGCATTGGCGGAAACATAGATCGCGCCGCGGGTATCGCTGCTGTTGTTGGACGTGTTGTCGGTGATGGTCGCGTTCTTGATAGTAACGGCATCGGTATTCTCCAGGTCCATCACCAGATAGCCGCTGTTGCCTGTAACCGTGGTTCCGTCCATGGTGAAAGGACCATTCACTTGGACCACAGAAGCGCCGCTGTAGCTCACCGTATTGCCGGAGATTTCTCCGCCAGTGATGCTGACGGTAGCATAATCCGAGAAACCGGCCATCTTCACCGCAGAACCGGCACCGTTGAGGAAGTTGCTGTTGACCACATCCAACGTGAAGTTCGCTACGTTGTTCTTGTTGTTCGCTACGCTGATGCCGGCACCCAAGTTGCCGCTTCCCTCAAAGGTACAACCAGTGACGTCAACGTCAAACAGCGGCTGAGAAATGCTGTTGTTAACGCTGCAATGCAGGCCGCGGGTATTGCCACTGAAAGTGGAGCCGCTGATGTCGACCTTCATGCTCCGCCCTTTGGTGCTGCCTTCCGCAGCGGCATAGACCGCAGCGTAGGTAGCGTTAAGGAAGGAGCTATCCTTGATGGTCAGCACCACATCCGGGTGAATCGTGGCGCTGCTTGAGGCAATCTGAACCAATCTCTTAACCGCGCTGTTGAAAATGCAGCTTTCAATTGTCAGATCGCACTTGTCCGCATGAATCACACTACCGGCACTGCTGGCATCAAACCCATCAGCAGCCTTCATGGTACCATTCTTCACGGTCACGCTAACATCGTTTCCGCCAGTAACAATGAGAGTGGTATCATTGCGCCCCGTCCAGGTGTGGCCGTCCAAATCGATGGTCACGCTCTGAGAGACAGTGACACTCTCGGTAACATCCGCCACCAAGGTGATGGTGTCGCCGGGAGCTGCCTTTCTGACCGCCAGAGCCAGCATGGGGTACTCCACATCCCCGATCTTGGCCACCGGCTCCGTCGGGAAAACCAGCGCCAACGTCTCAACCGCTTCCATCAGGCTCGCCATCTTCACGATTGCGGCAGCAACATCCATACGGTCATAGTCCGCAGGATCGAGCGCCTCATACGCAGTCTGGCAAGCCTCCATCAGCACAGCGACTTCCTCGCTGTTTTCTTCAGTGACCGTCTCAGGCAGAGCAGCCACCGCAGCCAGGAACGCCTGCACGGCTTCACTGGCTTCCTCGGGCTGGGGTTCGGCGTCAGGCTCCGCCTCGTCCTCGATGGGAGCAGGCTCCTCATCGTCGGCGGGCGCCTCGGTCTCGTCCTCCGCAGGAGCGGGTGTCTCGGCTTCGTCCTCAGCAGGAGCGGACGTCTCATCAACGGCGGGTTCCTCGGTCTCGCCCTCAACGGGAGCAGGCTCCTCGTCAACGGCAGGCGCCTCGGTCCCGTCCTCAACAGGGGCCGGCTCCTCAGAGTCGTTGTTTTCTTCTTGTTCGCCGCCGTCCGCAACAACGTCGGCGTCTTCTTTGGGCTCCTCTTCGGTCTCTTCGACGGTCCCGGCCTCATCCGTCTCCACAACATAGCTCTCCTCGGTCACGCCGAGTTCTTCCGCCATGACGGGCAGGTTGATGAGGCTCAGGCACATCATCAGGACCAGGAGCAGGGCGATACTGCGCCGCCCAAAGGATTTCATTTGATGCATAGCTTTTTTCCTTTCTTTGCAAGCATTTGCTCGGACGCAAAGAGTCCGGCGGCTGGGCTGCCATAGCGCCGCCTTGCATGGAACGGCACCTTAGGCCCCTTGGCTTTGCGTGACCGCCCTTTCGGGCGGATTGCCTCCAGCAGCCGGGCTAACATAGGACCTCGCAGTCCCTTAGCTCCCATAGCTTTGCGGTCCCACCGTTTCCGATGGTTTGCTATTCGCCGACTTCCAGGGGGAATCCCGGCCATCACCGGCGTTCTTGACGGCCAGCTTCGCGCAAGGCGGTACTCACTTTCTCATCGGCTCTTCCCCCTCCGCTTGCAGCATTCCAGAAAAGCGAACCCCTGCCGTACATCGCCGGCCGGACCCGGTTTTCCTTATGAATCAGCCGTTGTCCGCTGGTTGCGCAGCGCTTCCGGCAAATTCACTAACAAATTTATCATGGAGTTCCCGTTCGGCCTGCTTGCGGGCCTCAACGGCGTCCTCAAACCGCGCGTAGCTGCCCAGATAGTAACGCTTGCCCTTGAAGCAGATGGAGGCGCGCCAGAGCCGTCTGGACGCCCGCCAATCCACCCCGGGCACGCCGCTGGTATTGTTGCGGCGGACCGTTTTGGCCCGGAGAATCTCCACACAGGTGCCGTCCACATAGGTCAGCCCCGTGACACAGCCGCAGCTGGCGGTATGGCCGCTGCGCAGATAATGGGTTTTGACAACAGACTCGCGGCCACAGTCGCACCGGCACACCCAAGCGGTCCTTGTACCGATATTCTCCGCCGGACGCACTACGGTCAGCTTTCCAAACCGCTGGCCGGTCAGATCGATCTTCTTTCGGCTGTGGCCGCGTCCGCCGTCTGAGGTCCTATCCTCCACCTCAAGCACCTCGATTCCATTGCCGCCTGCAAAAAGGTGTACTTTATTGTGGAGTTTTTGTGGGACGCAAAAAGTAGGGGTTTAGTTATTGAAAACAAGAAAAAATTGTGCTATTCTACATTTGGAATCGGCAGTGTACCGCCTGCAGGAAAGTACACTTTTCTGATAGAAAATTCAACCAAATTTCCGGAACAGAAAAACCGGCACATGGACCGCAGTCCATATGCCGGTTTTTTTATGACTTTCCTTGAAAATTTTCACAGTCCCTCTACCCGGTCGAAAAGCAGGGCAGCCTTGAAGAGATCGCCGTCCACGGTCAGCTCCAGGGCGCCGTGCTGCAGCTCCGCGAGGCTCCGGGCGATGTTCAGGCCCAGGCCGGAGCCCTCCGTGCTGCGGGCGGTGTCGCCGCGGACAAAGCGCTCCATCAGCTCGTCAGCGCTGACATTGAGCTGCTGGCGGGAGATATTTTTAATGGAAATCCCCACCTTTCCGTTCCGGGCTGTCACGTCCACATAGACGCGGGTACCGGCCAGGGCGTACTTGCCCACGTTGCCCAGCAGGTTGTCCAGCACTCGCCACAAAAGCCGTCCGTCAGCCAGGATGGTGGCACTGTCCTCCGGATAGGTAGTCACAACGCTCAGGCCACCGGCGGCCAGGCGCTCCTGGTACTCACCCAGAGCCTGATTGACGCTCTCGGCCGCGTTGGTGGGAACCAGCTCCACCGGCAGGTTGCCTGTGGACGCCTTGGAGGCCTCCACCAAATCCTCGGTCAGCTTTTTCAGCCGGGCGCTCTGGCGCTGGAGCACCTGGAGATAGTGCGCGCCCTCCTCGTCGTCGTGGGGCTTTTGCAGCAAGTCCACATAGTTGATGATGGAGGTCAGGGGCGTCTTGATGTCGTGGGAGACGTTGGTGATCAGCTCGGTCTTGAGCCGCTCGGACCTCATCCGCTGCTCCAGGGCGATGGACATCCCGTCGCCGATGGAGTTGAGGTGCTCGGCGTGGCGGCGGAAGTCCCAGTACATCCTTCTCGTGTCGATCTTGGTCTCGAAGCGGCCCGCGGCCAGGGCCTCGCCGGCCCGCTGGATGCGGCGCATCTGCAAGATCCCGAAGCCCACCGCCGCCAGGATCGCCAGACTGACCAGAAAATAGAGGAAGATGGAAAAACCGTCCCAATAGCCGTTATATCCCAGCAGCAGCAGGAGGATCAGCACCGCGCCGGTGACCAGCAGCGACCGCCAGACCAGGGGGATGGTGCGGAAGGAGCGGACAGTCAGGCGGCAGATGGTCCGACCGCTGCGGCGGAGCCAATGGCACAGCCGGAAAAGGATCGTATTGTGCCACCACCGCCCCGCCTTCACCCGGGTGCACAGGGACAGCAGGCCCGCCAAGGCCGCCACCGCCGCCAGCACCAGGCACAGCAGGCCCAGCGCATTCCAAACAGGGCTGGCCAGGCCCATGCCGTCCACCGCCAGGTAAAGACACATCCCGAAGGGCACGGCCAGCACAGCGGCATAGAGGTCCAGAGGGATTTTGTCGGCCCAGTTGCGGGTGATGCCCGCTCTCCCCCTTCGGTGTCCAGCGGCACAGCAAAGAAAGACGATGTCCGCCAGCAGCAGCAGCACGCTCAGCGCCAGCGTTACGATCACTATGCTGCGCAGGGGGTAAATGACGTCGAACACCCGCTTGTACTGGTAGAGGCTCCCACCCTGCACCGGCGGGTCCCGGAGGGCTACGGTCAGGCTGTAATGGACCGTCTCCCCGTCCGCGTCCGTCATTTCCATATGGTCCAGGCTGCTGCATCCGTAGGTCTCGTCCTCGCGGATGGTATCGATCAGCTGGCGCGTCTCCACGCCGTTCCCGTCGGTCTCGGAGAGACGGAAGTCGAAGTCTACCTCCCTGTTCCGGCACGCCTCCACCAAATTGGAGAGGTCGCCGAACTCCCAATAGGGCTCCATGATTTCGGAATAGGCGATATGGCGGATGGCGGTATGGGCGTACCAGGTGGAATAGAAGCTCCGCACATCGCCGTAGAGATCGTTTCCATAGCAGTACATGACGCCAAAGCACGAAAACACCGCCGCCGCCGTCAGCAGCACGAACAGGACCACGGCAATGCCCTTGACCAGGCCGTTTTCCCGGATTTTTTTCATCCCTCTCTCCCCCTTTCAATTTTGTAGCCCTGGCCCCAGACCACCTTAAGGTAGCGCGGCTCGGAGGGCGTGATCTCGATCTTCTCCCGCAGGTGGCGGATGTGCACGGCCACGGCGCTCTCGCTGCCGTAGGCCGGCTCGTTCCACACCAGCTCGTAGATCTCCTTAGAGGAGTAGACCCTGCCGGGGTTTTGCAGCAGCAGGCGGAGGATATTGAACTCAATGGGCGTCAGGGCCACCGGCTCGCCGTCCACGGTGACGGTCTTATTCTCGTCGTTCATGTCGATGCCGCCGATGACCAGGTGGCTGGGCTGCCTGGTCATGCCGCCCAGGTTGGTATACCGCCGCAGCTGCGAGCGCACCCGGGCCAGGACCTCTACGGGGTTGAAGGGCTTGGTGATATAGTCGTCGGCCCCGATGTTCAGCCCCAGGACCTTATCCGAGTCCTCGCCTTTGGCGGTCAGAAGGATGATGGGAACGTTGAACTCCTCCCGGAGCTTGGCCGTGGCGGAGATGCCGTCCAGCTGAGGCATCATGACGTCCATGAGGATCAGATGGATGCTCTCCCGGTGCATCAGGTCCAGGGCCTCCTGGCCGTTGGACGCGGACAGAAGCTGGTAGTCCTCGCTGGAGAGATAGATCTTCAGCGCCGCGACGATGTCCGCGTCATCGTCGCAAATAAGGATTTTATACATAGGCTTCACCTCTTCGCTTTTCCTGACCTGATTGTACCGCAGATGCCGTTTAAGAAGAAAGCGGGTAAATGGTTAAGATTTTGTTAAGACCGGTTTATGGGACACCAGGACCGCTATACTGTACCAAGCATCCTTTCGGAGGCGGCGAAAGCCCAAAATCCATCGGATTTTGGGCTTTCGCCGCGTGCGCGCCGCGGCCAGAGGGGCCGCCCTTTGAAAAGGCCGGCGAAACCTTTATTTTTTGGCCTCGTAGATCAGGCGCAGGCCCTCCAGCGTCAGGTGCGGATCGATATGGTCGATCATGGAAGTATTCTCGTAGATCAGGCGCGAGAGACCGCCGGTAGCCACCACCTTCACGTCCTCCCGGCCCATCTCCCGCTTCATCCGGGTGATGAGGTACTCGATATTGCCCACATACCCCGCCACCACGCCGGCCTGCAATTGCTCCAGCGTACTGGTGCCGATGATGTGCCCAGGCATGGACAGCTCCACACGAGGAAGCATGGCCGTCCCCTGGATCAGCGCGTCCATACAGACCCGGAGGCCCGCCCCGATGGAGCCGCCCAGATAACAGCCCGCCGCGTCCACCGCGTCCACGGTGGTAGCGGTGCCGAAGTCAATGACAATCAGCGGCGCGCCGTACTTGGCGATGGCCGCTGCCGCCGTCACGGAGCGGTCGGAACCTAAGCGCTCGCTGGAGGAACACAGCGCGGGGCTGTAGCGGAGGCCCGACTCCACGCCGCTGTCCACCACCAGGGGCTCCCTGCCAAAATACTTAATCATGGCGCTGTTGAGCGAGTACATGATCTGCGGCACCACCGAGGCGATGATCACCGCCTCCACCGCCCCCGGCTCGAAGCCGAAGCGGCTGAAATACTCGCAGGCCAGGATGCCGATCTCGTCGGACGTGATGCCCGGGGCCGTGCGCAGGCGGAAGCTTCCCGCCAGCGTCTCCCCGGAAAAGAGGCCGAACACCATATTGGTGTTGCCCACATCGATGGTCAAAAGCACGTTGTTTCCTCCTCAATCAGCGCTGGCCAGGCGGCACACCGCCGCGCCGTTTTCAATCTCAATGACGCCGTAGCCGGACCGTCCCTGGCCGCAGGCACCGGGGTTCATCAGCCAGAGGCCGTCGGACGCCTGGCAGAAGGGCCGGTGGGTGTGGCCGAACACGGCCACGTCCGCGTCCAGCTCCCGCGCGGCCATGGACAGGCGCAGCAGATCCCGCTTGACGCCGTAGGCATGACCGTGGGTCATGAAAATGCGGACGCCGCCCAGCTCCTCCAGCTGCCACAGCGCCTCCCCCGGCCCCGGCAGGTCGCAGTTGCCCGGCACGGCGTACACCGGCGTCTGGGGATGCCGGCGCGCCAGGCTCCTGGCGTCCCGGAGGTGGTCGCCCAGGTGGAGGACGCAGTCCGGCCGCTCCCGCTCCAGGGCCCGCTCCATGCTGGACATGGTGCCGTGGGAGTCGGACAGGACCAAAATTTTCATTGCAGTTCACCTAACCTATTCCATGTACATATAGTATAGCATACGGTAATTTCATCGAAGACTGGAGTGTTGCATATGGGAAACCGTCCATTGCCCTTTGACCCGGCGGCAGTCCGGCGGGTGCTGGGCAGCCCCGAGGGGCAGCAGATCTTGCAGCTTTTGAACCAGGACGGCGGGCAGGCGCTGAAAAAGGCCGCCGACGCCCTGCGCGCCGGCGACGCGGAGACCGCCCGGCAGGTCCTCTCCCCCATCATGGAGTCCGAGGCCGCCGCGGGCCTCATCGACAAGCTCAACCAGCCGAGGTAGCGCCCATGGACGACCTGGAACAGACCATCGGCCGCATTCTGGGCGATCCGGAGGCCATGAACGGCATCCTGGAAATGGCCAAGGGCCTGGGCTTGGGCGCGCCGCCGCCTGCGGAGGAGGGCGACGCCTCCCCAGCGCCGCCCGTCTCCGACAGCGCCGTGGCGGCGCTGCTCAGCGAGGCGGGCAACCTGGGCGGCAAGCACACGGCGCTCCTCCAGGCCCTCAAGCCCTTCCTCCGCGAGGACCGCCGCGAAAAGCTGGACCGGGCCGTCCGGGCCGCGCGCATCTCGCGCATGGCGGGCTCCGCCATCCGGAGTCTGGGCCAAAAGCCGTAAAAAACGAGGGATCATGCCATGTATAACCGCTACATACCCGCCGCGGACGGCGGCTACATCTGCCAGCAAATTCGTGAGCCGCCCGCCCGGTCCCAGCCCCCGCCGGAACCGCCGCCGCAGCAGCCCCCGCCCGGTCCTCCTCCGCCGCAGCAGCCGCCGGAACAACCCGCGGGGCCGCCGCCCGGTCCGCGGGAGGCCGTGGGACTGCTGCGCCGCCTCCTGCCCAAGGGGATCGAGGCGGACGATCTGCTGATCTTGCTGATTCTCCTGCTGCTGGTCCTGGACGGCGGCGAGGACGACGACACCACCACGGCGCTGCTGGCCGTGGCCGCATTTTTCATGCTCCGCTAGGCGTGATCTCCGTGCCGTCGGGCAGCTGAAACACGCCGTCCATGGCCGCGTCAGCGACCGAGAGCACCTCGCAGGACTGCTGGCGCAGCCGGTAGGTCTGCTCCGTGTCCTGGAAGGCGTCGGCCCGGTACAAAAGCTGCGTCGCCGTGTCCACCCAGTACCGGTCCTCAATCCCGCCGTCCCGGGCGGCGATGTAGAGGCAGCTGACGCCGTCCTGCTCGTCCAGGGTCAGAAAGCCCGCGTCCAGGATATCCCCCTCGGGGATGGCCGTCAGCGTCTCATAGGTGGGGATGCCCACCAGATCGTCGAAGCTGACCGAGCCGTCGGGCGTCAGGGCCACGGCGCTGCCGCCCTCGTACCAGAGCCAGAGGGTCTCACCGTCGGTGAGCAGGCAGCGCGTACGCTGTACCTCCTGGATCCGCGCCCGGGCCAGCGGGCCGCTGCGCCACAGCTCCACCACGGCCTCCGAAGCGCCGCCCTGCCAGAAGCTGGCAACGCTGAGGACCTGGTGGTAGACCGACGGCCGGTTCATGGCGTCCAACGCCGCCTGGATATTGCCCCGGTCGATGGCGAGAAACAGCGTCTCCGCCGGGGCTGGAGCCAGTCCCGGCTCCGCCGGCGCGGCGGGGTCGGGCAGGACTATGGTATTCCGGGTGCCGCCGCGGATGCCCAGGAGGGCCACCACCAGCAGCGCCAGCACCGCCAGAAGCGCGGCAGCCAAGGCGATGCCCGCCGTCCTTGCGGACCTCCTCATCTCACTGCCACGCTCCCTTCCACCGCCGGCGGGAATGCCCGCCGGTTTTTTTCATGATTCCGCTTGAAAGTCTGCCGGGCGTTCCGCCGTCAGGCCAAAGCGCCACGCGATGGCCCCCACAATCCTGGCGCAGGCGCTACCGTCGCCGTAGGGGTTGACAGCCCGGGCCATTTGGGTGTAGGCCGCCGGTTCGTCCAGTAGCTCCGCGGCCATACGCGCCACAATCTCCCGCTCCACGCCGGCCAGCCGCGCGGTGCCCGCGGCCACAGCCTCGGGCCGCTCGGTCTCCCGGCGCATCACCAGGACAGGCTTCCCCAGGGCCGGGGCCTCCTCCTGGAGTCCGCCGGAATCGGTCATGACCATATAGCACCGGGCCATGAGGTTGTGCATCTCCTCCACGTTCACCGGGTCCGTCAGATGGACTCGCGGCACGCCGCCCAGGATGCCGAAGGCGCACTCGCGCACCTTGGGACTCAGATGCACCGGGTAGACCACCTCCACGTCCGAATGGGTCTCCGCCACGTCGCGGATGGCGTGCATGATGTGCTCCATGGGCGCGCCGTAGTTCTCCCGCCGGTGGCAGGTGACCACGATCACGCGGCGGGCGGCGAAGTCCAGGCAGTTCAGCTCCGGGGTGGAGAATTGGAAATCGTCGCGGACGGTGGTTTTCATGGCGTCGATGGCGGTGTTGCCGGTAATAAAAATTTCGCCGCGGACCGCCTCCTTCCGCAGGTTCTCCGCGTTGGCCCGGGTGGGCGCAAAGTGCAGCTCCGCCAGGTCGCTGACCAGCACGCGGTTCATCTCCTCGGGGTACGGCGAGTAAGGATCGTAGGTGCGAAGCCCCGCCTCCACATGGCCCACCGGGACCTGGTGGTAAAAGGCCGACAGCGCCCCGGCAAAGGTGGTGGACGTGTCGCCGTGGACCAGGATCATATCTGGCTTCGCCTCCTCGATCACCCGGTCCATGCCCAGGATGGTCTTGGTGGTGATGGTGGTCAGGGTCTGGCGCTGCTCCATGATGTTCAGGTCGTAGTCGCCCCGCAGGCGGAAAATCTCCATCACCGAGTCCAGCATCTCCCGGTGCTGCCCCGTGAGGCAGCAGAGGCTCTCCATCCCGGGGTGGGCTGCGATTTCCTTCACCAGGGGGGCCATTTTGATGGCCTCGGGGCGGGTGCCGAATACGGACATGATTTTAAGCTTCTTCATCTTCTTGTTCTTTCCCCTCCTCCGGCGCAGCCGGGATGGTATCGTCAGCCTCCGCCGGCGTCTCCGGCAGAGGCGTTGGTTCCGGCGCCGCGCCGGGGTGGGTCGTGAGGATCAGCTTGAGGCCGATGGCCCCCACAATAATCACCGCCCCCATCAGGAAGAGCGCCCGCAGTGCCCCCGACGAGGTCAGCACCACCGCCGCCAGCCCCAGAATGGCCGTAATCATATAAGCGATGGCCACGGTCTGCTTCTGGTTGAAGCCCATATCGATGAGCCGGTGGTGGATATGCCCCCGGTCGGCCCGCATGGGGTTCTGCCCCTTGGCCAGCCTCCGGAGGATCGCGAAGCAGATGTCGAAAATAGGCAGGCCCAGGATCAAAAACGGCACTGCAAAGGAAATAATGGCGTACAGCTTGAACAGCCCCTGGATTGACAGCGTCGCCAGCACATAGCCTAAAAACGTGGAGCCGGTATCGCCCATGAAAATCTTCGCCGGGTTCATATTATACGGGATGAACCCCAGGCATGCCCCCAGCAGCGCCGCCATCATCACCGCCACATTCCCCGCCGAGACCAGGATCGCCGTCACCAGCAGCGTAGCGCTGGAGATGGCCGAGACGCCCACCGCCAGGCCGTCCAGGCCGTCGATGAAATTGACGGCGTTGGTGATGGCTACGATCCAAATGATGGTCACCGGAATGGACCAGCCGCCCAGGTCCAGATACGGCGCAGGGCTGGTGAGGACGGGGTTGGAGAGGAAGCGGATCACGTTGCCATAGTACGCAGCCACTCCCGCCGCGGCGATCTGCACCAGAAACTTGGGCAGGGCACGCAGAGTCATGATATCGTCCAGCACGCCCAGAATCACAATCATCACCGCGCCGATCAGGATGCCCTGGGTGGCGCGGTCGATCCGGGCGAAGAGCAGGACGCTGAGGAAAAAGCCCAGGAAAATCGCCAGCCCTCCCAGGCGGGGGATGGGCACCTTGTGCATCCGCCGGTCGTCCTTGGGCACGTCGATGGCGCCGACCTTGTAGGCCGCACGCTTGACCAGCGGCGTCGCGGCAAAGGAGACCACTGTCGCCACCACCAGCGCCAGCAGCAGGTTGAAAACCAGTGTCCGATCATCCATCTGTGGTCTCCCCTCTCTTATCCGGGCAGAAAGCCGACCTTTTTGTAGACCTTGCGCAGGGTCTTGCCCGCCAGATACGACGCCCGCTCCGCCCCGGCGCGGTAGACCTGCTCCAGGTAGGCCTTGTCGGCCAGCAGCTGCTCCGTCTTCTCCCGGATGGGCCGCAGGACCTCCACCACGGCCTCGCCCACGGCGGGCTTGAACTTCCCATAGCCCTGGCCGTCAAACTCCCGCTCCACGTCCTCATAGGTCTTGCCCGTGGCGGCGGCGTAGATCTGCACCAGATTGGAAACGCCCGGCTTCTCCGCCGGCGCGTAGCGGACGCAGCGCTCGGTGTCGCTGTCGGTGACGGCGCGCTTGAACTTCCGCAGGATATCCTCCGGCTTTTCCAGCAGGAACACGCAGCCCTCGGGCTGGGACTTGGACATCTTGCTCTCCGGCGTGCTCAAGCTCATGATCCGCGCGCCCACCCGGGCGATATACGGCTCGGGAACCTTGAACACGTCGCCATAGACGCCGTTGAATCGGTTGGCGATGTCGCGGCAGATCTCCACGTGCTGCTTCTGATCCTCCCCCACCGGCACAAAGTCCGGCTGGTAGAGCAGGATGTCGGACGCCATGAGCACCGGATAGGTGAAGAGGCCGGCGTTGATATTGTCCGCATTTCGCGCGGACTTATCCTTGAACTGGGTCATCCGGGAGAGCTCGCCGAACATGGTGTAGCAGTTGAGTACCCACGTCAGCTGGCTGTGGGCCGGGACGTGGGACTGGATAAACAGCACGCACTTCTCCGGGTCCAGGCCACAGGCGATATAACTGGCCAGCAGGCTCAGCGTCCTGCGGCGCAGGGCCGCCGGGTCCTGCCGGACGGTGATGGTGTGCAGGTCCGCCAGAAAAAAGTAGCAGTCGAACTCCTCTATCATGCTGGGCCAGTGGCGCAGGGGGCCGAGATAATTGCCCAGATGCAGCTCTCCGCTGGGCTGGATACCGGAGAGCATCACTTTTTTCGCTTCCATCATCAGGTCACTTCCTTCTTTGCATTGCATATCATCATATCACATTCCCCGCCGAAAGGCAATCAATCTTGACAATCTTCCCAATAAAATATAGAATGGACCCATAAAAATCTCAAGGTAATTTGGAGGCTTACGCCATGGACATGACCTGGTTCCAAGCAATGGAGGCGCGCATCCCCCATGGGCAGGCGCGCACGCGCTTCGCGCCCTCCCCCACCGGCTATATGCACGTGGGCAACCTGCGCACCGCGCTCTATACCTACCTGATCGCCCGCCATCTGGGGGGCAGCTTCCTCCTGCGCATTGAGGACACCGACCAGGAGCGGCTGGTGGAGGGCGCCACCGACGTGATCTACAGCACCCTGCGCCAGTGCGGCCTCACCTGGGACGAGGGCCCCGACGTGGGCGGCCCGGTGGGTCCGTATGTGCAGACGGAGCGGCGGGACCTGTACGGCAGATACGCGGAGCTGCTCATCGAGCGGGGCGGCGCATACCGCTGCTTCTGCACCAGGGAGCGGCTGGAGGAGCTGCACCGGGACGACCCCACCGCCAAGTACGACGGCCTCTGCGCCCGCCTCACCCCTGAAGAAGTGCAGGAAAAGCTGGACGCCGGCGTCCCCTATGTCATCCGCCAGAAAATTCCCAGGGAGGGTACCACTACCTTCACCGACGCCACCTTCGGGGACATCACCGTTCCCAACGACACCCTGGACGACAACGTGCTCATCAAGTCCGACGGCCTGCCCACCTATAATTTCGCCAACGTCATCGACGACCATCTCATGGGCATCACCCATGTGGTCCGCGGCAGCGAGTACCTCTCCTCCGCGCCCAAGTACAACCTGCTCTACGAGTCCTTCGGCTGGAAGATCCCCACCTATATCCACTGCGCGCCGGTGATGCGCGACGCGCAGCACAAGATGTCCAAGCGCCACGGCGATCCCTCTTACGAGGATCTGATCGCGGAGGGGTATCTGAGCCAGGCGGTGGTGAACTATGTGGCGCTGCTGGGCTGGAGTCCCGGCGGCGAGCGGGAAATCTACAGCCTGCCGGAGCTGGCGGAGGCCTTCGACCTCAAGGGCATTTCCAAATCCCCGGCGGTCTTTGACAAGCAGAAGCTCACCTGGATGAACGCCGAATACCTCAAGGCCATGGCGCCGGAGGACTTTTACCAGGCGGCGGCGCCGTATCTGAAGGCGGCGGTCCAAAATCCGGCCATCGACCTGCGAAAGGTAGCGGCCCTGGTACAGCCGCGGTGCGAGGTTTTGACGGATCTGGCCGAACGTGTGGACTTCCTGGACCGTCTGCCGGAGTACGACACGGCGCTGTATGTGCACAAAAAGTCCAAGACAACCCTGGAAAGCGCCCTCAGCTCGCTCCAGGCGGCGCTGCCGGTGCTGGAGGGCCTGACCGAGTGGAGCAACGACGCGCTGTTTGCGGCCCTCTCGGGACTGGCGGCGGAGCTGGGCGTGAAGAACGCCATTGTGCTGTGGCCGGTGCGCGTAGCGGTCTCCGGCAAAGCCTCCACCCCCGGCGGCGCGACAGAGCTGTGCGCCCTGCTGGGAAAAGAGGAGTCGCTCCGGCGCATCCGTGACGGCATCGCCCGCCTTTCCTGATAAACTGCAAAAAAGGTGCGCCGTTTGCCGTGATTCCATAAGAAAACACGAAAGAAGCCAGTAAAATCAATGTTTTTAAGGGCAGCGGAAAATGGGGCGGCGCAAACAAGTGAACAACAGCACAGAAAACGGGCGATGCCAGCAAGACACCGCCCGTTTCTGCATCCCGGCGAACGCCGCAGATTTTAAAAGAAGTCTGCGGCGTTTTTTGTTATGAAAACACCCACCGTAGCAGGGCATAACAAAACAGCCCGTCTCTCGGCGGGCAAAATAGAAGCCATATCGGGGAACTATTACGGCGGGAACCGGCGGAACATGAGCATGGAGGAAGAGACGTTGCTGCTGGAGCCATTCCTTGCGAAAGCAGAACAAGGGCAGATTGTAGAAATATCCGAGATCAAAGGCAGCTATGAGCAGGCGGTAGGACATAAAACAGGCGGCAGCCAGATTTACCATGTACTGGGTCGGCATGGCTGGAGGAAAGCGATGCCGCGGAGCAAACATCCGCAAAAAGCCAGTGAGGAGGTCAAAGCGACCTCAAAAAAATGAAAGAAAAAGTGAGAGAATTGCAGGCAGAAATCCCCCACCTCTGTGGAAACGGTGAAAAAGTGCGCCTGATGTTCCAGGATGAAGCCGGTTTCGTAAGGATCAACAAGCCCGAATACTGCTGGTGTGAAAAAGGGACCCGCCCAGTGTACCTTGTCACCATATTCGGGAGTGCCGTTACGCCTATGGAGCCGTGGAGCCTCTGACACAGGTGAAGCCTGCTTCCTTATCATGCCCTTTGGTAGCGGGCTTGCTTGCGCTCGGAGATTTGACGCCTACTGTCCAGGCACTGCAAAGCGAGGAAATCCAAGCCAGTATTCCGCATGGCGAGAAATAAGAAGCTGTATTCACAAGATGTAAAGACAGTGGTACAATAGAGGCATGAAAGAAAAAGAATGGAAGTCATATCCAAGCGATTTGGCAGATGAGCAATGGGAAGTGATCGCCCCATTGTATACAGGGATGCGCAACTACGCGTGGAGCAAGCGGGAATTGACGGATGCAGTGCTGTATTTGGTAGATTCAGGGTGTAAATGGAGACAGCTGCCCCATGATTTTCCGCCGTATTCAATAGTACACAGCTTTTATCGCCGCGCCCGGATCAGTGGGCTGTGGGACTAAGTTACTGGAGCATCTTGTAAAAAAGACGCGAACAAATGCCGGACGCAAGGAGAGGCCAAGCTACGCGATCATTGATTCCCAGAGTGTGAAAACGGCAGCAGCCAGCGAAGAACGTGGAATTGACAGAGGGAAAAAACGAAAGGCTGAAAACGGCACATCGTAGTGGATGTGCTGGGATGCTTGTTGTCTGTCGTGGTCCATGCCGCTAATATTCATGACACAAAAGGTGGAATATCTACCGCAAGGCGAGCATATGAGCGGTATCCGTCTATCCAGAAGTTTTGCGCAGACGCTGGATATTGGGGTACTTTCGTTTCTGATATGAAGGAGCAGCTTGACCTTGGCGCTGGGTGGTTGAACGCACCCTCCCCTGGCTCAATCATTTCTGGCGACTCAGTAAAGATTATGAAATTTCTGTCTCTTCCGCTGAGGCTATGGTCAACATTTCTCATATCCCAATTCGTTTTTGTGTTTCCAGTGTATAAAATACCATTGTCAACTAGACTTCCCTTTTAGCTGCAAGGTAGAACGAACTGGCAAGAACAGACCCAATGACTAAAGATATGACGCTTTTTAGAAAAATCATGTGGCGTATGCTTTCTTTAAAATAGGTCACCGCATCAGCAGCCAGTTTGATCCTCAACCCAGGAACTAAATAAC
>JAAWBZ010000035.1 GCA_022792945.1 Oscillospiraceae bacterium
GCTTTCTGCGTAATGTGATAGCTCTAATTTTATTTTTTTGTGGTTGCAGGCTCCGAAAAGCCTTGATATTACAGTGTTCCTAATAGGAGCCATTCATATGGGAGGTGATCGCGTCAGGACCGATGCCGCAGCGCTACGAAAAGAAAGGGGGGGTGAAAAGATATGAACAAATCCGTCTTGACGCTGCACAAAAAGCCTCTGGGCAAGCGGCTGGCGGACAACTGGCAGCTCTATTTGCTGCTGCTCATCCCGGCTGTGCTGACCTTTATTTATAAGTACATCCCCATGTACGGCATTCCGGTCGCTTTCCGCGATTTCAAGGCCAGCCGCGGCTATGCCAGCAGCGAATGGGTGGGCAGGTACTGGTTCCGGTGGATCATCCGCGCACCTACCTGCGCGCGGATGATCAAGAATACCGTGCTCATCAGCCCCTACAGCCTGCTGTGGAGCTTTCCGATTCCCATTATTCTCTCGCTGATAATCAACCAGCTGCGCTTCACGCGCTATAAGCGTGTGGTGCAGACGGTGCTTTACGCGCTGCACTTCATCTCTATCATGGCTATCTGCAGTATGATCCGCATTTTCCTCAGCTCCACAGGCGGCCTGATGAACATGGGCATTGAGAGGGTGTGGCTGCTCCAGACCGATTTGAACAAGGCTACACCTGGTCACACCGGAGTCCGCTGATTCGATCAGCTTTGTGGCTGACAATGCGGTGATTATGGACGTGGAGAAGTACGAGCTGGTTGTTGATGGGGACGCGGAAGATTAAGATTGCAAAATCCGAAAGTTTGCATTATACTGAAAAAAGCAGGCATGCTGCCTGCTTTTTTCATGAAGGTCGCCCGTATGGGCGGGAAAGGAACCGATCATGCCGACGCTTTACTACAAAGACGCCCAGCGGCAGGCACAGAAGGAGCTGCGCGCCTGCACGGCCCGGGGCCAGCATCCGTATCTGCCGGTGCTGGACGAATTCCTGCCGCCTGAGCGCATAGTCCTGGGCGTGGACCTGGGCATCCAGCAGATCCCCCTGGCCTTCGTGGTGGGCACCAGGACCGCTGGCCGGACCCGGGCCTTCGCGCGGAATTTCATGCCACTGGTGCCGGACGAGTCGGAATTCTCTGAAAAATGGAAGCGCCTGTGCGCTGCCCACCTGGAGGAGGGCATCCGCGATCCCATCCTGGTTTACGAATATCTCAACCGCTATTACGTGGAGGAGGGCAACAAGCGCGTCAGTGTCCTCAAGTTCTTCGGTGCCGACGCCGTCGCCGCCCATGTGATCCGCATTCCTCCGGAGCAGAACGGTCAGGAGGAGGTGCTGCGCTACAACGAGTACGTGGCCTTCCACCAGTACAGCCATGTCAACTTTTTGGAGTTCTCCAAGCGCGGCAGCTATCAGGAGCTGCAGCAGCTGCTTGGCAAGCAGCCAGGCCAGGACTGGAGCGAGGATGAGCGGCGGGCTTTCGCCTCAGCCTACTATTACTTCCGCCGGGTTTACGAGGCCTGCGGCGGTAAGCGCTTGAGCTCCACTGTGGGCGACGCCATGCTGGCCTATATCCGGGTCTACGGCTATCAGAGCCTCCGCAGCGGCACCGCCGCGGAGATCAAGAAGTCCATGCTGAAAATGTGGGAGGACATCGTCCTGCAGCAGGAGCCCAACGCCATCGACGTCAAGCTGGCCCCCGGGCAGGAGAAGGAGGAGGGCTTCCTCTCCAAGGTCTTGCCCAAGGCCAACCCGGTGCGCAAGGTGGCCTTTCTCCACGACAAAGCGCCCAAGACCTCGGGCTGGACCTACGGCCACGAGCTGGGACGGACCCACGTCCAGATGGTGTTCCAGGGGGAGATCGAGACCACGGCCTACTACGACGTCTGCGACCGCGGTCCCGACCAGGTGATCGAGGAGGCCGTCCGCGACGGCAATACCACCATTTTTACCACCTCCCCGCGGCTTTTGCAGGCGACGCTCCACGCGGCGGTGGAGCATCCCAAGGTCATCTTCCTCAACTGTGCCCTGAACCAGTCCCACCGCTATATGCGCACCTACTATGCCCGGATGTACGAGGCCAAGTTCATTGCCGGCGCCGTGGCGGGGGTTCTGTCGGCGGACGAGCCGGTGGGGTATATCTGCGATTACCCGATTTACGGCCAGCTGGCCAGCATCAACGCCTTTGCCCTGGGCCTCCAGCTGGTGAAGCCCCAGGGGCAGGTGTATCTGGAGTGGTCCTCCGCCGCTGGAGGCGTGGAGGGCGCGACGTGGCGACTGCGGGAGCGGGGGATCTCCCTGATCTCCTCGCTGGATCTGACCAGGATGGTCAGCCAGGGGAACGAGGGCTGCGGCCTCTCGCGCTACGTGGGCGGCGGCCGCATCACCCTGGCCATGCCCTTCTGGCGGTGGGGCGTCTACTACGAGTCCATCCTGCGGCGCATCCGCAGCAGCGCCTTCCAGTCGGAGTACGAGGGCAGCAGTAAGGCGCTGAACTACTACTGGGGCATGTCCGCGGGGGTGGTGGAGCTGCGCTGCACCAGCCAGGTGCCTGCCGGGGTGCAGAAGCTGGCGGCACTGCTTCAGCAGAGCATCTGCGGCGGCTGCTGCGACCCCTTTCGCGGGCCGCTCTGCGCCCAGGGCGGGCGGCGGATCAGCGGGCCAGGACAGAGTCTGGGCCTGGAGCAGATCATTAACATGGACTGGCTGGCGGAGAACGTGGTGGGCGGCATTCCGGCCTACGACGAGCTGTCGGAGACCGGGAAGGCCACGGTGGGCGTTGTGGGCATCGACCGCGCCGCGCCTGCCGCGGCGGAGAGGAAGGAGGCCGGCGCCGCGAAGGAGCAGTGAGTTCCGGCGCGGCCCGGGAAGGGGCTATGCGTATTTTGGCGGTCTCCGATGTGGAGGCAAAATACTACTATGACTATTACCGACCGGGACGGCTGGACGAATTTGACTTGATTTTGTCCTGCGGGGACCTGAGGAAGAACTATCTGGAGTTTCTGGCGACGCTGAGCCACTGCCCTTTGCTGTACGTCCGGGGCAATCATGACGAGCGCTTCGCCCAGGATCCGCCGGGCGGGTGTATCTGTGTGGAGGACCAGATCTACGTTCATGGGGGCATTCGCATCCTGGGTCTGGGCGGATCGTACCGCTACCGGGACGGGGCGAACCTGTATACCGAGCGGCAGATGGCGGCCCGGGTGCGGAGGCTGCGCTATCAGCTGTGGAAACACAAGGGCTTCGACATCCTGCTGACCCACGCGCCGGCGCGGCATATCAACGACTTCGACTCTCTATCGCACCGGGGATTTGAGTGCTTTGGTGAGCTGCTGGAAAAGTACGCGCCGAAATACTTTGTGCATGGCCATATCCACACGAATTATGGTACCAAGGTCCCCCAGTGGACCGAGCGTGGCCCCACTACCATCGTTAACGCCTGTGATCATTATGTATTCGACTATTAAAAGCGCGAAACGCCGCACCGGTAGAAACCGGTGCGGCGTTGTGTTACCTGCTGCTCAGGAGGCCTTTTTCTTGGAGGCAAAATAGTTCTTGATCTGCGGGCCGCAGGTCTGGATGATGATGGCGACAATGAGGATCATGCCCTTGATAGCATTGTTGATGAGGGAATCCACCTTCACCGCCGCGATGATCTTGTCGATGATGGTATAGGACAGGGTGCCGAAGATAATACCCAGGAACTTGCCCTTGCCGCCGGACATACTGATATTGCCCAGGACCACGGCGGCAATGGCGTACATCTCGTAGCTGGCGCCGGTGGTGGATGGGTCCACATTACCCTGCATGCACAGCCACATCACTGCGCCAATGCCGCACAGCAGGCCTGTGATGGTGAACACCGATACGCGGTTCCAGCCCACGTTGATACCAGCCATATGGGCGGCCTTGACGTTGGAACCGATGGCAAAGAGACGCTTGCCGTACTTGGTGCTGGTGGAAATGTAGATCAGCACCACGGCGATCAGCAGGAAGATCACGCCGCAGGTGGGCAGGCCCAGGAGCTTGCCGTTGCCGAAGTTGTACATTAGGTCGCGGTTGGGACCCTGGATCATCTTAAAAGTGTTGCCGGCTACACCCTTAATCTCGTTTGGCAGGCCGTTGCAGAAATACTGGGCCACAGAACGATAAATCAGCTGGGTTGCCAGGGTGGCGATGAAAGCCGGTAGCTTAAATTTACCAATCATCATGCCGTTGAGGAAGCCCAGAACCGTGCCCAGCGCCAGACAGAAGAGAACGGTCAGGAGCACATTGTCAGTGATGTTGAACACCCAGCAGGCAAAGCTGGCCACGCAGCCTAGGATAGAACCCACCGACAGGTCGATATCGCCGGTGATGATGATCATGCCCATACCGAAGCTGATGACGCCGATGACCGCCGAATGACGCAGGATGTTGGTAATGCCGGTCCAGGTCAGGCTAGTGCTGACTACATAGTAGACAATGAACAGCGCCAGGAAGATGAAAATGAACATGTATTGTCCGATGGAAAAACCGGACCGCTTCTTTTCTGTGGTTTTGATCTGATTCGCCATAATTCAGGAGCCCTCCCCAAGTTCAACAGCATTTGTGGCATACATCATGACGGTATGCTCCGTGATCTCCTGATGGTCCAGGATCTTCACGATCTCGCCGGAATAAAACACAGCACAGCGGTCCGCCACACGCTGGATCTCCGGAATCTCCTGCGTGTTGATGAGGATCGTCTTGCCGTTCTCAGCCAGCGAGAGGATCAGACGGTAGATCTCCGCCTTGGCGCCCACATCGATGCCCTGCGTCGGGTTGTCCAGCAGGAGAATCTCGGCGTTGGTGTTGAGCCAGCGGGCGAAGAATACTTTTTGTTGGTTGCCGCCGGACAGGGAAATTACCGGGTCGCCCGGCGTGTTGGCCTTGATGTTCAGGTCCTGCTTCAGCGCGGCGTACTTGGCCAGTTCCGCCTTCTTGTGGATATGGGGGCGCCGGCCGGAGAGAGTGTGCTCGGAGATGTACATATTCTCCAGCGTGGACATATCCGGCAGGACGGAATTCTCCTTCCGGTTGGCCGGCAGGTAGGCCACCTTGTGCTTCATGGCCGCGTGAATAGCGCTACGGGTGAAGCGGACGCCCTCCACTGAGACACTGCCGCGCTCCGGCGCGATCTCCCCGAACACGCACTGCATCAGCTCACTGGAGCCGGAGCCCTGCAGGCCCGTCAGGGCGACAATCTCACCCCTGCGCACAGAGAGGTTAATATTATGAAACGCCTTTGCGTTTAAGTTTTCGATTTCAAGGACCGGCGCGCCCAATTCCCGCGGCGTGTAGATCTCGTCGGTGCTGTAGCTGCCGCCCACCATCAGCGCCGTCACTTCGCCGGCGGTGATGTCTGCGATCTTGCCGGTCTGGATGAACTCGCCGTTGCGCAGCACGGTATAGCGGTCGGAGATCCGGAAGATCTCCGGCATTTTGTGGGAAATGAAGATGAAGGACTTGCCCACAGCCTTCAGGTTCTCCACGATGGTAAAGAGGTGGTCGATCTCCGCGTTGCTCAGCGCGGTGGTCGGCTCGTCCAGGATCAGGAGCTTGGCTTCAAAGAAGATGGCCTTGGCGATCTCCAGCGTCTGCTTTTCGCTGGCGCTGAGGTTTTCCACCAAGACGGTGGGGTCGATCTCCACGCCCAGCTTCTCAAAGACGCCGCGGCATTTTTGGATCATCTCCCGCTTTTTCAGTTTGCCCGCGGGATTGGTCAGCTCCTTGTTGAAGAAGATGTTTTCGTATACACGCAGGTCGTTGAACAGGTTCAGCTCCTGGTGGACAAAGGCGATCCCGGCGGCTTCGCTCTCGGGGATGGAGCAGTTGGTGATGTCCTTGCCGTCAAACCGGACCGTGCCGGAATCCAGCGGGTGCACGCCGGTGAGGATGTTCATCAGCGTGGACTTGCCCGCGCCGTTCTCTCCCAGCAGCGCGTGGACCTCGCCGGGTCCGACCACCAGGCTGACGTCTTTCAGGACCGGCACGCCCACGAAGGACTTGTGGATATTGCGCATTTCCAGTATATCCATAGCTTATTCTCCGCCATCAAAAGTTTTCAAGGGTCCAGCAGGGGGATGGCGTCCGTTGGACGCCATCCCGGATACTGGCTGTGCCGAATTGCCGATTATTCAAAACCGACGAAATTGGCCACGTTGTCGCTGGTCACGCACTGAGCGGACTGGGTGTTGTCATGCAGGACGTCCTTACCATCGAGGTAGTCGATCATGGCCTGAATGGTGTCCTGGATCATAGCAGGGGGATAGGTGACGGACATGATGCCGCCGAAGGACGGGGTGATATCCGTATAGCTGGTGGAGTCGCCGCGCAGAATGGCATAGACCGCCTCGGGGCCACCGCAACCGGTCAGATAGGGCGCGTTGGCCAGGAAGGTCTCCTTGATGCTCTCATCGATGGCGGAGCCCTCCAGCGCGTCCAAGGTGCCCAGCACATAGCCGTCGTCCCAGCCGGCCAGATACTTGGTGTCGGCATTGGAGGCGTCGGACATATAGGTCTCGAAGAACGCCTGGCAGTTGGCCTGGGACCAGCCGAGGCTGCCGGAGTAGGTGATGGAGCTCAGATCGCTCCAGGGCTCGGCGATCTTCTCGCCGTTGTACTCGTACTCGCCCTTGAGGTACATATTGAAGCCATCGGTACGATCGGTGTCGGCCGAGGAGCCGTCGCCCTCAAAGACCACGCACTTGTCGCCTTCCTTCATGCCGTTGGAGACCATATAGTAGGCCGCGGCGGCGCCGATCTCGTTGTTGTCATACTTGATGTTGGACACAGCGGCATCGGCCACAGAGGCGATGATGCGGTCAGCGGCGGTGTAGGGGATGCCGGCGTCGATCAGCTGCTGAATGGCGTTCTCAACGGCCTCGCCTTGGGGCAGCATGGCCACCGCGATGGAGCCGTCGCCGGGATCATTGGCCACGATATCCTCAATCTGAGCGATCTGCTCGTCGGCGGAGGCGGAGGTCAGGAGCACCGCGTTATAAGCGCCGTCGGTGTTGACAGCATCCACCTTCTCCTGGGCAAAGACGCCGATGGCGCCGGTCCAGCCGTGGTCAGGGTTGGGCGTCAGGACATAGATGGTCTTTTTCGCGTCGGAGCCGGTGGGTTCCGCCGGTTCGGCGGGCTCGTCGTCCTTGGGCTCTTCGGCGGGCTCAGCGGCGTCGTCGGTGGACGGGGCGGGTGCGTCGGTCTGGGGGTCATTTGCTGCGGGCTCATCCTTGGCGCAGGCCATGAGGCCCACGACCATCAAAACTGCCAGCAGCAGCGCGATCAGCTTTTTCATGTGTTTCCTCCTGTTTTTTGTTTTTTATGATCACCGCCGCCGGAGCGGCGGAGAATCACCGCGAATGCGCCCTAATTTTCGGCCTTGATGGCGCTGTCGAAGGCGAAGTCGGAGGCGTTGAAATTGTACTTCTTGAGGTACTCCGCCGCCTCGGTGGCGCCGTAGACGCGGTCCATGCCGGAGTCCTCCCACTCTACGCTCAGCGGGCCGTTGTAGCCGCCCTGGTTGAGCACACGGCAGATGCCGTCGAAGTCCACGTCGCCGTGGCCCAGGGAGACGAAATTCCAGCCCCGCTTCATATCGCCGAAGGTGATATGGGAGCCCAGCACGCCGTTGCGGCCGTCGAAGTTCAGCTTGACGTCCTTGGCATGGACATGGTAGACGCGCTCGATGAAGTCGCGGCAGAACACCACCGGATCGACGCTTTGCCACAGCAGATGACTGGGGTCGAAGTTGATGCCCAGGGTGGGCCGCCAGTCAAAGGTGTCCAGCAGCTTCTTGGTGGACCAGTAGTCGAAAGCGATCTCCGTGGGATGGACCTCCAAGGCCAGCTTCACGCCGCAGGCGTCGAACTCATCCATGATGGGACTCCACAGCTCCTTGACCTTCTGGTAGCCGGCCTCGACCTGCTCCTCGGAGGTCTGGGGGAAGGAGTACCAGAACTTCCAGATGGGAGAACCCATGAAGAAGGTGACAACGCCGACGCCCATAGCCTTGGCAGCGTGGGCGGTGGCCTTCATCTCCTCGATGCCCCACTTCTGGATTTCCTCGGGTTTGCCGGCCAGCTCCGCGGGGGCGAAGCCGTCCAGGCGGGAATCATACGCGCCGGGCAGCGTGTCGCAGATGCACTGGCCCGCCAAATGGTGGCTCAGCGCCCAGCAGCCCAGGCCGTACTTGGCCAGGGTGGCCTTGACCTCGGCCACATAGGCGGGGTCCTTGGCGGCGCGCTTCATATCCAGATGCGCGGCGGACAGCTCCAGGCCCTCGTAGCCCATCTTCTGCGCCAGCTTGCAGACCTCATCCAAGGAGAGGTCGCCCCACTGAATGGTAAACAGGGTGATCGGTCTTGCCATGTTCCAATTTCCTCCCAAAAATTCAATTTTTCCGTTTTATTTCACATCGACCCACACGTTGCCCTTGGCGTTGGACTCCAGACAGGCGTGGACGAACTTGACGCCCTCCAGGCCGTCGTGGACGGTGGGATAGTCGATCATCTCGGGCTTGAAGGAGCCGTCCTCCTTGGCGCGGACGCACTCCATAAAGGAGCGGTACAGGTTGCCCATGGACTCCAGCCAGCCCTCGGTGTGGCCGGAGGGCAGGCGGCCGTAGGCGGCGGCGCCGTCCTCAATGCCGGGGGTGCCGCGGTAGCGCTCGACGATGGTGCCGTCGCGCTCGATCATGGTGACCTTCTCGCAGGTCTCCTGACGCCACTCGATGGAGCCGTCCTCGCCGTAGATGCGGACGCCCAGGTCGTTCTTGTGGCCGATGGCGAACTGGCTGGTCCAGTAGCAGCCGGTGGCGCCGCCCTCGTACTCCACCAAAACCACGTCGTTGTCGTCCAGCACGCGGCCGGGGACCACCACGTCCATCTTCGCCAGGACCCGCTTGATCTTGAGGCCGGTCATCATGGACACGGCGTTCTCCACATGGGTGCCCAGGTCGCCCAGGCAGTTGACGCCGCCGGACTGCTTGGGATCGCAGCGCCACTCGCCCTGCTTGCCGCCCCAGTCGTCCTCATAGGCCAGCCAGCCCTGGGGATACTCGGCCATGACGGTGCGGATCTTGCCCAGCTTGCCCGCCTGGATATAGCGGCGGATGTGCTTGGAGGTGACGTGGCCCATATAGGTATAGGTTACCAGGAACAGCAGGCTCTTGCTGTCCGCCAGCGCGCACAGCTCCTCGGCCTGCTCCACCGTGAGGCACAGGGGCTTGTCACAGGAGACATGGATGCCGGCTTCCAGGAACGCCTTGCAGACCGGATAGTGGGAGACGTTGGGGGTCACGACCACCACATAGTCGATGCCGTCGGGACGGGCGGCCTCAGCCTTGGCCATCTCCTCAAAGGAGGCATAGCAACGGTCCTCCGCCACGCCCAGGTCCGCGCCGGTCTCCCGGCACTTCTCCAGCGTCCGGGAGAAGCAGCCCGCCACCAGTTGGGCCTGTCCGTCGAGGTTGATGGCCCGCCGGTGCGCGTCGCCGATGAAGGAGCCGGGACCGCCGCCCACCATACCATAATTTAACTTTTTCATGTGCATACCCCGTTTCATAAAATCATATGGGCCCCCGCCGCGTGGGCTAGGAGCCTGGGTCAAACGCATTTCCCGCTTGGGATGGCTTTTATTATCGCACAAGAAAATGGGATTGTCTATGGTTTTTTAGGAGTACGGCGTATTTTTGTGAGTTTCGCTAGAAAGTTTTTAAACTATTTGTTAAATTTGTAAATAGCTTTCTTCATACTTTCGGGGGCGTTTTCGCAGAATATGTCCGATGCCATAAAAAAAGGGACATAAATTATAAAATCAGACGAAACGGGGGTTCTGAAATTATGGTACAATAGAAAAAAAGCGTCAGGAGGGCTTTGTTATGATAGAAACCTTACGAACGTACATCCTCAACAAAACCTATTATCCTCTGCGCTGGCCGTCTGGCATCGACTTCGCGGCGGAGTATGCCGCCCGGGGGCTGGCGCCGCGGGCGCGGGTGGCGGACCGGTTTGTGCGCATCTGCGCCCTGGAGACACCTCTGATTATGCCTGGCGAGCGCGTCGTCCTTACCCGGACCATCACGGATCCCAACGCCATCTTCATTAAAGAAGAGGGGCAGGACCGCATCGACCTGCCCTGCATCTTCACCAAGGAGGAGCTGTTGGAGCTCAAGTCCCGCCACTTTATCCACGAGGCCGGCTTCCTTTCCAACGTGATCCCCGACTTTGCCCAGATCCTCTCCCGGGGGCTGCTGGACTACAAGAAGGATGCTGACGCCTATGGCGCGGCCATGATCGATGCGCTCATCGACCTCACCGACCGCTACGCCCGCGCCGCCCGGGACCAGGGCCGCGACGACATCGACCGGACGCTGGCCCAGGTGCCGCGCTACCCCGCCAAGAGCTTCCGCGAGGCGCTGCAGTTCCTGCGCATCATCAACTATGCCGCGTGGCTGGAGGGCAACTACCATGTGACCATGGGCCGCTTCGACCTCTACTGCTGGCCCTACCTCCAGGCGGACCTGGAAAAGGGCGTCCTCACAGAGGAGGAGGCGGAGGACCTGCTCTGCGACTTCTTCCTGGCTTTCAACAAGGACACCGACCTCTACTACAGCATCTACCGCGGCGACAACGGCCAGAGCTTCACCCTGGGCGGCGTGGACCGGGAGGGGAAGCCGGTGTTCAACACCCTCTCCAGGCTCTGCCTGCGGGCCAGCAAGCGCCTGAAGGTCATCGACCCCAAAATCAACATCCGCGTGGACAAAAACACCCCCCTGGAGATCTACGAGCTGGGCAGTGAGCTGACCGCCGTGGGTCTGGGCTTCCCCCAGTACACCAACGACGACATTGTCATTCCCGGCTTCCAGCGCCTGGGCTATAGCCTGGAGGACGCCCGGGACTACGCCATCGCCGCCTGCTGGGAGATCGTGGTGCCGGTGCTCAGCGCCGACATCATCAACGCCGGGGCGCTGTCCTTTGCCCGGGCGGTGGACACGGCCTTTCACCGGGATCTGGAGGGCGCGCAGGATTTCGAGGCCTTCTACGCCGCCGTGGACCGGGCCATCCGGGAGCAGAGCGACGAGATCACCGGGAAAATGCACGACGTCTGGTACATCCCCTCGCCGCTCTACGGCCTGTTTTTCCCGTTCCCGGACATCTCCCGGGGGGCCAAGTACAACAACTTCGGCATCCACGGCTCCGGTGTCTCCACCGCCGCAGACTCCCTGGCGGCCATCCAAAAATATGTGTTTGACGAGAAATCCATCACCCCGGCAGAGTACATCGCCGCCGTGGACGCTGACTTCGAGGGCTGCGATGCGCTGCTGGCGAAGTTGCGCTACGAGACGCCCAAGATGGGCAACGACGACGACTATGTGGACGCCATGGCGGTGCGGCTGCTGCGCAGCTTCTCCGACGCACTGGAGGGGAAGCAGAACTGCCGCGGCGGCGTGTTCCGTGCCGGCACCGGCTCGGCCATGTACTACCTCTGGCATCCCGAGGAGATCGGCGCGTCCCCCGACGGCCGGCGCAGGGGAGAGGGGCTGGGCACCAACTACTCCGCCAGCCTGTTCGCCCGCAATCAGGGGCCGTTCTCCATCGTCAGGTCCTTCTGCAAGCCCGACCTGGCGCGCACCGTCAACGGCGGGCCCCTGACCCTGGAGTTCCACAGCAGTATGTTCGCCTCGGAGGACGGCGTCAGGAAGCTGGCGCTGCTGGTGCGCAGCTTCGTGGAGCAGGGGGGGCACCAGCTCCAGCTGAACACCGTGGACGCGGCGACGCTCAAGGACGCCCAGGCACATCCGGAGAAATATCCGCAGCTGATCGTGCGCATCTGGGGCTGGAGCGCGTATTTCGTGGAGCTGGATAAGCGCTATCAGGACCACGTGATCGCGCGGAACGAATACAAGCTATGACCGGTACTATCTTCGACATCAAGGAGTTTTCTGTCCACGACGGGCCTGGCCCGCGGGTGACGGTGTTCTTCAAGGGATGCCCCCTGCGCTGCCAGTGGTGCCACAACCCCGAGGGGCTGCTGCCCGCGCCGCAGCTTTTGTGGAAGCGGACGCTCTGCACCGGCTGCGGCGCGTGCCGGGTGCCCTGCGGGCACCTGGAGTGCCAGCCGCTGGGGCGGTGCTGTCACCGGTGCATCCACGGGGCCCTGAGCCTCAGCGGCCGGACCTGGGAGCTGGACGCGCTGGCGGCGCGCCTGCTGGGCTATGGCGGGATGCTGCGGTCCATGGGCGGCGGCGTCACCCTCTCGGGCGGGGAGCCGCTGTACCAGTGGGAATTTGCCGCGGCGCTGCTGGAGCGGCTGCGGGGCGTCCACCGGGCGATCCAAACGTCTGGCTTTGCGGAGGCGGACGCTTTCCGGGCGGTGCTGGCGGAGACGGACTATGTGATGATGGATGTGAAGCTGGCCGATCCCGCCCAGCACCGGCGGTACACCGGCGTGGACAACGCACAGATCCTGCGGAACCTGCGGATTTTGCAGGAGAGCGGAACGCCGCATCTGCTGCGGACGCCGCTGATCCCGGGGATTACCGACACGGAGGAGAATTTGCGGGCCGTGGCGGCCCTGGCGGGCGAGTCCCCGGTGGAGCTGCTGGAGTACAACCGCTTCGCCCCGGCGAAATACGGCCTCCTGGAGCAGGAATTCCCCCTGCCGGACCTGCCGGCGCCGAATCCGGTGGATCTGGGCTGGTTCCGTGATGCCACGCTGAGCAAGCTATAAAAATGACCGCCGGTCTCCCCAAAGACCGGCGGCGTTTTTTGTGCGGCCGCGCTGATGCAGCCCATAGGCGAATTTGTGCAGCGGCGCGCACACGAACGCACCGCACCACAGGCCGCATCGGAATTCCAGTATGTCGCTGCCCTCCTTTTTTGTCATGATATCACATTTTATGGCAGGATAAATCTCCTTTTTCTGGATTTACAGGGGGCTTTTTAAAGAAAAACGTGGCATTTCTCCGCCAGATATGGTATGCTGGGAGAAAACAGGCGGGGCGCAGGAAAAAGCCCCGCGGGGGAGGAGAGCGCCGTGCTGCGCGTATTTCTGGTGGAGGACGAGAGCATCATACGTGAGACGCTGCGGGACACCGTTCCATGGACACAATACGGCTATACCTTCGCCGGCGAGGCCAGCGATGGGGAAATGGCCTTGCCCCTGATCCGGCAGGTCAAGCCGGACGTCCTCATCACCGACATCCGGATGCCCTTTATGGACGGTCTGGCACTGAGCGAGCTGGTCAGCCGGGAGCTGCCCGATATCAAGATTGTCATCATCTCCGGCTACGACGACTTTGAGTATGCCCGTCAGGCCATCGACATCGGCGTGGAGCGCTTTCTGCTCAAGCCCATCACCAAGAGCAGCCTCCTCAGCGTCCTGGAGGAGATCAAGGAGAAGCTGGACAGTGAGCGGGGCAGCCGCGGCTACCTCTCCCAGTTCCGCCGGGAGACCCAGGAGTATGAGCAGTACGCCCGCCGGGATTTCTTTGAGCAGGTGGTCTCCGGCCAGCTGACGGTGCAGCAGATCTACGCTGCCGCCGACAAGCTGGACATTGATTTGCGGGCCCAGTGCTACGGCATCATCTTCTTCTCGGTCCTGCCGGAGCGGCCCGGCGCGGCGGAGCTGTACAGCGAGCCGGGGGCGCGGCTGCGGGACGCGCTGCTGGAGCATTTCCTCAAATATCCCGAGTATATTCTGCTCCACTGGAGCCTCAACACCTACGCCCTGTTCCTCAAGAGCGACACCGATCACATGGACGCCCTGATCTGTCGGTGTGTGGACACGGTGCGCAGCCGCTATGAGACCTACGCCCCGGCTCACGGCTGGCATGTGGCCGTGGGCCGGCCTACTCAGCGGCTGAGCGCCCTGCCGGCCTGCTTTGAGGAGGTCTCCCGCCTTTGGGCCTACCGCTATATCCTGCCCGCCGAGCATGTTCTCACGGCGGATACCGTCAGCTTCCTCACCGATACGGACCCGGACTGCGGCCTGGACCGCCTGGATGTGAGCAGGACTGACCCGGCCATCCTCACCGGGGTGCTCCAGAGCGCGGGCGCCCACGAGATTTCCGGCTTCGTGGACGAGTACCTCCACAGCGTGGAGGAGGCCCTCAGCTCCAAGCCCTTCTGTCAGTATCTGATGCTCTCGGTGCGCTTCACGGCGGTGCGCTTCGTCCTCTCCCTGGGGCTTGCCCAGGAGGATCTGCTCTCGCCGCTCCAGTGCCTGGACATGGCCGGGCGCAGCGTCACGGCGGCGGATCTCAAGGGCTACTTCCGGGAGATTTTGCAGCGGGCGGTGGATTTGCGGGACCGGGCGTCCACCACTCAGTACCGGGGACTCCTCAAGCAGGCGGTCAGCTACGTGGACCGCCACTTCACCGACGAGGACCTGTCCTTGAACCGGGTGGCCAGGGAGGTGAATATCTCGCCCAACTACCTCTCGGCGGTGTTCAGCCAGGAGCTGGGCAGCACCTTCACCGAGTATGTCACCTCCAAGCGCATGGAGCTGGCCAGGGAGCTGCTGCGCACCACCGACCAGCGCTCCGGCGAGGTGGCCGCGTCGGTGGGCTACCGGGATCCCCATTATTTCTCTTTTCTCTTTAAAAAGACCCAGGGCTGCACGCCGCGGGACTACCGTGGGAGACGTTCATGAGCCGGCCCGGCTCCATCCAGGGCCGGATCCACCGGCTGGTGTTCATTTTCTGCGCGGTGCTGGCGGCAGTGATGGTGAGCATGGTGGCGCTGCTGCTGATCTACAACGGGCAGTACCGGAGCCTCCTGCGCAACGTGACCACCGCGTCGGAGTTCAACCAGGATTTCAAGGAGAACATCGACCAGAAGATGTACTACTATGTGATTGAGAGCCGCTACTCCGAGGGCCTGCCCATCAGCGAGGTCCAGGCGGCGCAGCAGCTGGCCCGGACGCTGCTGGGCACCACCGAGCAGAAGGAGAGCCGGCGCGCCATCTCCAGCGTTCTGAACCTGTGCGAGAATCTGGAGGAGAAGATGCGCCTGATCCAGCGCACCCCCGGCTATGACGAGCGGCTGATGCAGCTGGAGAACAACGTTTATATCCTCACGGCGCTGATCGAGGAGTATATGTACAACTATCTATACACCGAGGCGGTGCACCTGAACGCGGTGCAGCAGCGCATCTCCCGCCAGGTGGCGGCGGAGATCGTGGTGTTCGTGGCCATGGCGGCGGCGCTGATCGTGGTGCTGGCCCGGTACAGCGTCCGGCTGAGCCGCTCGGTGACCCAGCCCATCGTGGACCTGAGCCGCCGCGCCGAGGACGTGATCCGGGGCGATCTGACCGTCCGGGAGCCGGTGCAGTCCGACGCCTGCGAGGTCCGCACCCTCAGCGTGGGCATGGAGGAGATGATCGCCCGGCTCAACGCGCTCCTGGATGAGGCCGGCGAGAAGCAGGAGAGCCTGCGCAAGGCGGAGCTGGCGCTGCTCCAGGCCCAGATCAATCCCCACTTCCTCTACAATACCCTGGACACCATCATGTGGCTCATCGAGGCCGGTCGGACCGAGGCGGCGGTGGAAATGGTGTCTGCCCTCTCCGACTTTTTCCGCCACTCCCTCAGCCGCGGCAGGGACGTCATCACCCTGGCCGAGGAGGCGCGCCATGTGCGCAGCTACCTGCATATCCAGCAGGCGCGCTACCAGGATATCCTGGATTATGACATCCGCGTGGACCCGGCGCTGGGGGAGGCTGTGATTCCCAAGCTGACCCTCCAGCCGCTGGTGGAGAACGCCCTCTACCACGGCATCAAGCAGAAGCGGGCCAAGGGCCGCATCCAGGTATTCAGCCACGAGGAGGGCGGCGATATCCTTCTGCTCATCGCCGACGACGGCGCGGGGATGTCCCCCGAGCGCCTGGCGCAGCTGCGCCAGGCGCTGGAGAGCGGCGAGCGGGTGGGCTTTGGCCTTTCTACGGTCCACGAGCGGCTGCGGCTGCTCTTCGGCCCGCCTTATGGGCTGACACTCTCCAGCGTACCCGGCGCCGGTTCCACCATTACCGTGCGTATCCCCAACACCAAAAGGGAGGCGGAGGCATGAAGCGCATCCTGTCGGCGCTGCTGGCTCTCGGCCTTCTGCTGAGCGCCTGCGCGGCGCCGCCTGAGCCGGCGGAGCCGGAGCTGATCGTGGTGGGCATCAGCCAGTCCGGCGCGGAGTCCGACTGGCGCGTGGCCAACTCCGAGTCCATGAAGGCGGTGTTCACCGAGGAGAACGGCTACCGCCTCCTCTTCGACGATGCGCGGCAGAAGCAGGAAAATCAGATCACCGCCGTGCGGAAATTCATCCAGCAGCAGGTGGACTACATCGTCCTCATGCCCATTCAGGAGACCGGATGGGACTCTGTGCTGGAGGAGGCCCGGGACGCCAACATCCCGGTGATCCTGGTGGACCGGCGGGTGGACGTGGCTGACGACGGGCTGTACGCGGCCCATATCGGCTCGGACTTCGCCCTGGAGGGCCGCCGGGCGGTGGCATGGATCGAGACGGCGTTTCCGGATGAGACGCGGGCGGTGAACATCCTGCACCTGCGGGGAACGTTAGGCTCCACGGCGCAGCTGGGCCGCTCCGGCGCGCTGGAGGACGCCGCGGCGCGCCACGGGAACTGGACCCTCCTGGCGCAGCTGGACAGCGACTTCACCTACGCCAAGGCCTACGAGGTCATTGACGGCTACCTGGATGCCCGGCCGCCTCTGGACGTCATCTACTGCGAGAACGACAACGCCGCCTTTGCGGCGCTGGAGGCCCTGACGGGGCACGGCTACGCCTGTGGTCCCAACGGGGTGCAGGTCATCAGCTTTGACGCCACCCGCAGCGCACTGGAGGCCTGTCTGGACGGGCGGATCGCCCTGGCGGTGGAGTGCAATCCGCTGCTGGGACCCCTGGTGGAGGGCGTGGTGCAGGCCCTGGAGCGCGGCGAAACGCCGCCCAAGCACTCCTATGTGGAGGAGGCCGTCTTTACGGCAGAGGACCTGACGCTGGAAAGCATCCAGGCACGGGCCTATTAGAAAAAGCACAGCAGTCTGTCAAAGGACGGACTGCTGCTTCTTGCTTCTATGGTTACCGCGAACGGCGGTTGTAGAGCTTGGCGAGGCCGCCTTCGGAGGTCTCGCGGTACTGCTGCGCGAGGTTCACGCCCGTCTCATACATGGTTTTGACAACCATGTCGAAGGAGATACGCTGGGTATCGGAGAGGAAGAAAGAGAGGTTCAGAGCGTTAAAGGCCCGCATGGCCGCCACGGCGTTGCGCTCGATGCAGGGGATTTGCACCAGGCCGCAGATGGGGTCGCAGGTGAGGCCCAGATGGTGCTCCAGGGCGATCTCGGCAGCGTACTGGGTCTGGTTGGCGTCCAGATCGCAGAGGGTGCACAGCGCCGCCGCCGCCATGGCGCAGGCGGAGCCGATCTCCGCCTGACAGCCGCACTCGGCTCCGGAGATGGAGGCGTTGCGTTTGATCAGCGACCCGATGAGGCCCGCTACGCCCAGGGCGCGGCAGATGCGCTGGTCGGAATAGCGGTGGCGCTGCTGCATATACCGCAGCGCCGCCGGCAGCACGCCGCAGGCGCCGCAGGTGGGGGCGGTGACGATGGTGCCGCAGTCTGCGTTCTGCTCGCTGACGGCGAAGGCGTAGGCGCTGACAATGCGGCACTCCTTCACCTCGTCCAGCTCGCCGGGATGGGAGTTTTGCAGCAGGTGCTTGGCCTTGCGCTCCACATTGAGTCCGCCGGGAAGGATACCCTCGGCGGTGAGGCCCTCCTCCACCGAGCGGCACATGGCCTGCCACACGGTCCCCAGAAAATCCCAGATTTCCGGTCCCTCGTTGACCTCCACATACTCCCACAGCGACAGCCGGCGCAGCTGGCAGAACTCTAAAATCTCCGCAAAGGAGTTCTCCGGATACACTTCCGGCGGCTCCACATCGGGCAGACCCTCGGCGAGGATGTCGCCGCCGCCGATGCTCTCCACCCGCAGCCGGGGGGACTTCTCCGTGCCGTACCAGGCGTGGAAGTCCAGGGTGTTGGGGTGGGAGAAGCCGGTCTGGGCCTCGGAGAACACGATCTCCGTGGGGGTGGGGGAGAGGACCTCCAGCAGAACCCGGTCGGTGCCGTGGCCGCGGCCGGTTTTGCTGAGGGAGCCGTAGAGAATAACGGTGTAGCGGTCGGCGTCGGGGTGCTTCTCCCGGAAGAGACGTGCGGCGCGCTCAGGGCCGATGGTGTGGGAGCTGGAGGGACCTTTGCCGATCTTGTAGAGATCCTGGATCGATTTCATGGCATGGATTCCTTTTTCTTCTTGGTTTTCCGGCCCGCGGGCCGTATGCTATATCCTATAACAAAAACCGAAAAAAATCAATTCCAGTTTTCTCCCATTTCCGCGCCGCGGCCCTGGGGACGGCGGTCCCTGCGGCAGAGGGCCTCCAGGGACAGCTCGCCGGCCAGCTTGAACAGGGCGTCGGCAAGAACCTGCTCCTCGGTGCGTCCGGCGCGGCGGGCGACGCTGCCGTAGAACGCGGCGGTGGACGGGTCCAGGGTGACGGTGAAGCTCGGCATGGAGCACCTCCTCTTTTAAAGGGCGATCTGGACGGTGCGCACCGGAGCTGCGCCGTCATAGACCTGGATCTGGTAGAGCGCCGCGGGCAGCGGCCCCAGGATGAAAAAGCCGTGGGCGTCGGTGAGGCCGTGGCATACCGGCTGCATGGTTCCGGCGTCCAGCGCCAGCACCACCACGCCCGCCGCCGGCTCGCCGTCGGCACGGACCACCGTGCCGGTGAGTACGCCGCCGCTGTCCGGCGGCAGTGAGACGTCCGCCTCCACCCGTTCGCCGGGGACGGTCTTGATGTAAAACTTCAGGGAACTGCCCATACCTTCACGCCTCCAGAAATTTCTTCCCCTCCGGCACACCGAAAGGTAATTTATCCTATGCGGGGGATTGACAGATGTGCTATAATACATAAGGTATTGCAAAATCCGCGCAAAGCGGCGCTTTGAAAGGATGATCGACAGATGGCGAAAGAGAAAAAAGTGGAGCAGATCACCGATATGGAGGTCGATTTTGCCCAGTGGTACACCGACGTGTGCAAAAAGGCGGAGCTGATCGACTACTCCTCCATCAAGGGCATGTTTATTTATCGACCTTACGGCTACGCCATCTGGGAGAACATCCAGAAGGAACTGGACCGCCGGTTCAAGGAGACCGGTCATGAGAATGTCTATCTGCCGGTACTGATCCCCGAGAGCCTGCTCCAAAAAGAGAAGGACCATGTGGAGGGCTTCGCACCGGAGTGCGCATGGGTCACGGTGGGCGGCGCGGACAAATTGGAGGAGCGCTGCGCCATCCGTCCCACCTCGGAGACGCTGTTCTGTGAGCACTATAAAAACGTGATCCAGTCCCACCGGGACCTGCCCAAGCTCTACAATCAGTGGTGCAGCGTGCTCCGCTGGGAAAAGACCTCCCGCCCCTTCCTGCGCCACCGGGAGTTCCTGTGGCAGGAGGGCCACACTATGCACGCTACCGCCGGGGAGGCTCGGGCGGAGACCATGCAGATGCTGGAGATTTACGCCGATTTCCTGGAAAATGTGCTGGCGATGCCTGTGGTCAAGGGCCGCAAGACCGACAAGGAGAAGTTCAATGGCGCCGAGGAGACCTACACCGTCGAGTGCATGATGCACGACCACAAGGCCCTCCAGGCCGGCACCAGCCATTATTTCGGCGACGGCTTTGCCAAGGCCTTCGACATTACCTTCACCGGTCGGGACAACCAGCTCCACCATCCCCACCAGACCTCCTGGGGCGTGTCCACCCGGATGATCGGCGGCATCATCATGACCCACGGCGACAACAGCGGCCTGGTGCTGCCGCCCCGCATCGCCCCCATTCAGGCCATGGTCATCCCCGTTGCCATGCACAAGGAAGGCGTTCTGGAGGCGGCCGGCGGGCTGCTGGAGCGGCTGAAGGCTGCGGGCGTCCGCACAAAGCTGGACGACTCCGACCAGTCGATGGGCTGGAAGGCCGCCGAGTACGAGATGAAGGGCGTGCCCCTCCGGGTGGAGATCGGCCCGAAGGACCTGGAGAAGGGCCAGTGCTGCATCTGTCGCCGCGACTCCGGCGAGAAGGTGTTCGTGCCCCTGGCGGATTTGGAGGAGACCGTAAAGCGCCTCCTGGATGAGGTTCACGACGGCCTGTACGCCCGGGCGAGGAAGAATTTGGAGGACCACACAAGAACCTGCCAGACCCTGGCCGAGGTCAAGGAATTTATGGAGACCGAGGGCGGCTTTGCCAGAACCATGTGGTGCGGCGATCTGGCGTGCGAGCTGAAAATGAAGGAAGAAGCCGGCGTCACCTCCCGCTGTATGCCCTTGGTGCAGGAGCTGGTGGGGGAGGCGTGCGTCTGCTGCGGCAGGCCGGCAAAGCAAATGATTTATTGGGGCGTCGCGTACTAAAAAACGGCATCCGGCGGGATTTCTCCGAAATCCATAAAAATTTCTAAAATTTTTGTATGTTTTTTCCGAAACCCCCTTGACACCAAGGGGGTTTCGTTGTATGATGAAAAGGCGCGTGCGGGAGAACTGCGCGCGGAGTATGCGATGAAGCGGGAGATTGCGTCTTGGGACGGTAACTTCCGCGGAGTATGTCCGGTCATCGGGCGGCTGAGGATCTCATGATACAGCGTATATCGCCGCATCATGAACAGTCGGCAAGCGTCGGCTTTTTTCATGCGCTGGGAATGATACGCACGGCTTAGCGTACAAGAGATCCCCGACCGTACCCAGGGACAACGAACACTGAGTACGACATTCAAGGAGGAAACACCAAACATGGCAAATCAGGAAATGATTCGCATCCGTCTCAAGGCTTACGACCATCAGCTCATCGACGCCAGCGCCGAGAAGATCGTGGAGACTGCAAAGCGCAACGGCGCTTCCGTCTCTGGCCCTATCCCTCTGCCGACCAAGAAGGAGGTCGTCACCATCCTGCGGGCCGTCCATAAATACAAGGATTCCCGTGAGCAGTTCGAGCGCAGAACCCACAAGAGATTGATCGATATCCTCAACCCCAACCAGAAGACCGTCGAGGCTCTGATGAGCCTGGACCTCCCGGCCGGCGTTGAGATTGAGATAAAGCTGTAATCTGAGCATTACAGCTGCCCGCCACGGTCCATCAAGATGGATGGACGGGTCATGTTGGCCCCACGGCAGCCCAATGGCCGCGGCGTCAACCAATAACCTTATATAGGAGGAACACACAACATGCAGAAAGCAATCATCGGCAAGAAAGTGGGCATGACCCAGATCTTCGATGAGAGCGGCAAGGCTATCCCGGTTACCGTGATCGCGGCCGGCCCCTGCGTCGTCGCTCAGAAGAAGACCGCCGAGACCGACGGCTACGCCGCCGTGCAGCTGGGCTTTGGGGAAGTCAAGGAGTCCAAGCTGACCAAGCCTGAAATCGGCCATCTCAAGAAAGCGGAAGTGGGCATGATGAAGCACCTGAAGGAGTTTCGCCTGGACAACGCCGCCGAGATGAACGTGGGCGACGTGGTCAAGGCCGACACCTTCGCAGTGGGCGACAAGGTGGACGTCACCGGCATCACCAAGGGCCACGGCTATCAGGGCGCTGTCAAGCGCCACGGCGCGCAGCGCACTCCCACCAGCCACGGCGGCGGCCCTGTGCACCGCCACGCCGGCTCCATGGGCTCCACTTCCACGCCCTCGCGCATCTTCAAGGGTCATATCGGCGCGGGCCAGATGGGCACCGAGCAGGTCACGGTCCTCAACCTGGACGTGGTCAAGGTAGACGCAGATCTGGGAATGCTGGTCATCCGCGGCGCCATCCCCGGCCCCAAGGGCGGCCTCGTCTATGTCAAGAGCACGGTCAAGCACAACAAGGTCAAGCAGGCCGGCGCCGACATCAGCAAGAACCCGCAGAAGGCTTCCGGGCGCAACCCGCAGAAGGCTTCCGCCAGAGGCTAAGGAAAGGAGAGTGCTTTTAAATGCCTAACGTAAAAGTTTTGAATATGTCCGGCAAAGAGGTCGGCGAAGTCACTCTGAGTGACAGCATCTTCGGCATCGAGCCCAACGAGTCCGTTGTGCACGATGTTGTGAAGAACCACCTGGCCAACTGCCGTCAGGGCACCCAGAGCGCCCTCACCCGCGCCGAGGTTTCCGGCGGCGGCATCAAGCCCTGGCGTCAGAAGGGCACCGGCCGCGCCCGTCAGGGCAGCACCCGCGCGCCCCAGTGGACCCACGGCGGCATCGTCTTTGCCCCGAAGCCCCGCGATTACAGCTACACCCTGAACAAAAAGGTCAAGCGCCTGGCCATGAAGTCCGTGCTCAGCGCCAAGGCCGCCGAGGGCAACATCGTCGTGATTGACGCAATCAGGATGGAGGAGCCCAAGACCGCTAAATTCGTGGACTTCCTCAAGGCCGTGGACGCCGAGGGCAAGGTTCTGGTGGTCACCGCCGAGAACGACAGCACGGTTGTCAAGAGCGCCCGGAACATCCCCGGCGTCTCCACCGCTTTCGCTTCCGTCATCAACGTTTACGACATCCTGAACGCCAAGAAGTTCGTGGTGGATCAGGCTGCCCTCGCCAAGATCGAGGAGGTGTTCGCATAATGAAGACCGCTTATGATATCGTCATGAAGCCCATCATCACCGAGCAGTCCATGGAGGATGCCGAGATGAAGAAGTACGTCTTCCAGGTGGCGGTGGACGCCAACAAGATCGAAATCGCCCGCGCGGTGGAGGAGATCTTCGGCGTGAAGGTGGCCAAGGTCAACACCATCCGCATGGACGGCAAGATGAAGCGCACCGGCTCCTATCCCGCGGGCCGCCGCGCCCAGTGGAAGAAGGCTATGGTCCGGCTGACCGCCGATTCCAAGACCATCGAGTTCTTTGAAGGCATGGTCTAAAATCTCAGTAAGGAGTGTAACGCAGAATGGCGATTAAATCTTTCAAGCCTTATACGCCGTCCCGGAGAAACATGACGGTCTCCGCTTTCGATGGCGTCGATAAGAAGGCCAAGCCGGAGCGCAGCCTGTTGGAGACGCTCAAGAAGAACGCCGGGCGCAACAGCTACGGCAGAATCACTGTGCGCCACCGCGGCGGCGGCAACAAGCGCAAGTACCGCATCATCGACTTCAAGCGCGACAAGGTGGATATGCCCGCCGTGGTGCAGCGCCTGGAGTACGATCCCAACCGCAGCGCTTTCATCGCGCTGGTCAAATATGAGGACGGCGAGCTCCGGTATATTCTGGCTCCCGCGGGGCTGAAGGCCGGCGACACGGTCCTCTCCTCTGCCAGCGCCGATATCAAGCCCGGCAACTGCCTGCCCATTTCCAGCATCCCCACCGGCACCGTCATCCACAACATCGAGCTCAACCCCGGCCGCGGCGGCCAGCTGGTCCGCGCCGCCGGTACCTCCGCGCAGCTGATGGCCAAGGACGGCGCGCTGGCGCAGGTGCGCATGCCCTCGGGCGAGGTGCGGTATATCCGCATGAACTGCACCGCCTCCATCGGTCAGGTGGGCAACCTCGACCACGAGAATATCCACATCGGCAAGGCCGGCCGTACCCGTCATATGGGCATCCGTCCTACCGTTCGCGGTTCTGTCATGAACCCCTGCGATCACCCCCACGGCGGTGGTGAAGGCAAGTCTCCCGTTGGCCGTCCCGGTCCTGTGACGCCTTGGGGCAAGCCCGCCATGGGCCTCAAGACCCGGAAGAAGAAGAACCCGACCAACAAGTTCATTGTCAAGCGCAGAAACGCGAAGTAAGGAGGAAATGAAATGAGCAGAAGCATCAAAAAGGGCCCCTTCGTAGCGCCTGAGCTCTTCAAGCGCGTTGAGGAGCTCAATAAGGCCGGCGACAAGAAGGTCCTCAAGACCTGGTCCCGCGCCTCGACCATTTTCCCCTCCTTTGTTGGTCACACCATCGCTGTCCACGACGGCCGCAAGCACGTTCCGGTCTATATCACCGAGGATATGGTCGGCCACAAGCTGGGCGAGTTCGTGCCGACCCGGACCTTCCGCGGTCACTCCGGCAGCAAGACCACCAATGCCAAGTAAGGAGGAAGCTAGAATGGAAGCAAAAGCACATCTGAAATACCTGCGGATGTCCCCCCGCAAGGTGAAGATCGTCTGCGATCTCATCCGCGGCAAGGACGTCGCCACCGCGACTGCATACATCATGCAGACGCCCAAGGCGGCCTGCGAGCCCGTTCTGAAGGTCCTCAAGAGCGCCGTTGCCAACGCCGAGAACAACCACGGTATGGATGCCGGCAGTCTGTACGTTTCCACCGCCGTGGCCAACCCCGGCCCCACGCTCAAGCGCGGCATGCCCAGAGCCCAGGGCAGATTCAATCGGATTCTCAAGAGAACCACTCACGTCACCATCGGCGTGAGCGAGAAGAACTGAGCAGGAGGTAGCTATGGGACAGAAAGTTAATCCCCATGGATTGCGCGTGGGCGTGATCAAGGACTGGGACTCTCGTTGGTATGCCCGCGACGATAAGGTCGGAGACCTGATCGTTGAGGATTACAATATCCGGAAATATCTGAAGAAAACCCTCTATTCCGCCGGCGTCGCCAAGATCGAGATCGAGCGGAACAATCAGAAGGTCAAGATCAACATCCACTGCTCCCGCCCCGGTGTTGTCATCGGCAAGGGCGGCACCGAGATCGAGCGCCTGCGCCTGCTGATGGAGAGCAAGATCGGCAAGAGCGTGGCCCTGAACATCGTCGAGGTGCGCAGCCCCGACCTCAACGCACAGCTGGTGGCTGAGAACATCGCCGCGCAGCTGGAGAAGCGCATTTCCTTCCGCCGGGCCATGAAGCAGGCCATGCAGCGGGCGACCCGCCTGGGCGCCAAGGGCATCAAGGTCTGCTGCGGCGGTCGTCTGGGCGGCGCCGAGATCGCCCGGAGCGAGAGCTATCACGAGGGCACCATCCCCCTGCAGACTCTGCGGGCTGACATCGACTACGGCTTCGCGGAGGCCGCCACCACCTACGGCCGCATCGGCGTGAAGGTGTGGATCTACAAGGGTGAGGTCCTCAACTCCACCCTGCGCGCTGAGAACCCCGAGCCTGTCCGCCGCGAGCGCCGGGACGGCGACCGCCGCCGCCGGGATCGCCGCGACGGCGACCGCAGGCCCTATAACAACAACAACGGCAATCGCCCGAACTACGGCCGCCGGGAAGGAGGCAACCGCTGATGTTAATGCCCAAAAGAGTGAAATACCGCAGGGTGCACCGCGGCCGCATGACCGGCGTGGCTACCCGCGGCAATAAGGTCGCCTACGGCGACTTCGGCATCCAGGCTTTGGAACCCGGCTGGATCACCGGCAATCAGATTGAGGCCGCCCGTATTGCCATGACCCGCTACACCAAGCGCGGCGGCAAGGTCTGGATCAAAATCTTCCCCGACAAGCCCGTCACCTCCAAGGCGCTGGGTACCCGTATGGGCTCCGGTAAGGGCGCGCCCGAGTACTGGGTGGCCGTGGTGAAGGCCCAGAAGGTGATGTTCGAGATCGGCGGCGTTTCCGAGGAGGTCGCCCGCGAGGCGCTGCGTCTTGCCATGCACAAGCTGCCCATCAAGTGCAAGATCATTGCCAAGGAAGATGTCGATACGGGAAATGGTGGTGAATGATGATGAAGGCGAATGAAATGCGCGGCATGTCCGCTTCGGAGCTGGAGGCAAAGCTCACCGAATTGAAGAAGGACCTCTTCTTCCTGCGTATGCAGCACGCCACCAATCAGCTCGACAACCCTGTGAAGATCGCCGGCGTGAAAAAGGACATCGCCCGCATCAAAACTATTCTGCGCGAAAAGGCGCTTCGGCCCGAGGCCTAAGGAGGTAAGCGAACATGAGTGAAACAGTCAGAGCTTTCCGCAAGACCAGGGTCGGTACCGTTGTCTCAGACAAGATGGACAAGACGATCGTGGTCGCGATTGAGGACAGCGTGCAGCATGGGCTGTACAAGAAGATTATGAAGAGAACGTACAAGCTGAAGGCCCACGACGAGAAGAACGAGTGTGGCATCGGCGATACCGTGAAGGTGATGGAGTGCCGCCCGCTGTCCAAGGACAAGAGATGGCGGCTCGTGGAAATCATCGAGAAGGCGAAGTAAGGAGGTCGACAATCTATGATCCAGCAGGAAAGCTATTTGAAGGTTGCCGACAATACCGGCGCCAAGGAAATCAAGTGCATCCGCGTCCTGGGCGGCTCCAAGCGGAAGTTCGGCAATATCGGCGACGTAGTGGTTGCCTCCGTCCGTAAGGCCCAGCCCGGCGGCACGGTGAAGAAGGGCGAGGTGGTCAAGGCCGTTATCGTCCGGACCCAGAAGGGCCTCCGCCGGGCCGATGGCTCCTACGTCCGGTTTGACGAGAACGCCGCCGTCCTCATCAAGGACGACAAGAACCC
>JAAWBZ010000182.1 GCA_022792945.1 Oscillospiraceae bacterium
GAGGGCGCAAATATGCGCGTACAAGCATCGTGGCAGCTAAAATAGGAGATAAAATCATAGCTCCTTGCCAGTACACCGGAACGATGAACCATAAAATGTTTGAGGCTTGGTTTGAGAACTGCCTGCTTCCAGAACTTCCTAAAGAAACTGTGATTGTGATGGATAACGCTTCTTTCCATCGCAAGGAGCAGTTATATTGTCTTACCCCAAAATATGGATGCTACCTCATTTTCCCACCACCATATTCTCCAGACCTCAACCTCATTGAACTTTTTTGGGCTTGGTTAAAGCGTACTCTGCGCAAAATTCTTCCAAAACTTGACTCCCTTGACCAGGCCATCTTTGCCGCCTTTTACTTTCGGGACAAACTCTCTTCCACTTGATTGTTTTTAAGTGATTTTACTATAAATCACCTGCCTCCTATATTTGGGTGCAAACACAATATGGTACTTGCATCTCCAACGAGAATGCGATAAACTATTTATGTCATCCATGATGACTCCTCCCTTTGATGTAGTGCGGTTGGCGAACCTTCACTATTCTATCATGGGAGGTTTTTTATTGCTATAAGCCCTTTATTCCACCAGCATAGCTGGTGGTTTATTGTCTCTAAAGAGCCAAACAAAGCGGAAACTGCCTTTGGAACGGTTTCCGCTTTGCTTGTTAATCATCGCCGCGAAGAATGTTCTCTGCGTAGTTTCTCAGACTGTCAAAGAAATTGACGCTGTCGGAGCGGGTTTGGATCTGCTCTCTGGCATAGTCGGGAAGCGTGTCAAAGTAGCGTTTCGCCTCCGGTTCGCTGCGGAGTAGGGGGTTCAAATCAGAATAGTGCCTTCCTTATCACCTCGGGTATAGCGTTTGCAGGCAACAGGAAAAGTATGTGGCTTGGTTAAAACCTCCTTATGGCAGGGGTAATCAGTTCCCGATAAAAACAGAAGCAAAAATACCAAAAAGTCTCCCGAATTTGAGGAAAATTTGACCCCTGGGGTATAGCTCAGCTGGGAGAGCAAGCTATCTGCAAAGCGAGGCCGAAATCCCCACAAAATTTTGCGTTCGCCATCGCATTTCGTGCCATATCGGTGGAGAGGCTGACAAAATGTCAGTCTCCCTTCTCGTTCACAGTTTTTCTCTCTCGCATTTTGTCATCTGTTGTAAGTTAGGGTTAAGGACTCCGGTGATTCACACCCACACCATACTTCCTTATCCATTTATATGAAACCAAGGAAACGCCCTTAAAGCCATCCTTTACCAAAGGTAGTTCTAAGCGAGTATCTCCCGAAGTGCGTTTAGAGTATCTTCCTTTTTTGAATAAGCCTTTGATGTATTCATATTGTGGGTTGAAATTTGGAGAAAGATGTTGTAAACTAACGATAGATAAAAGTTTTATCCATTATGATAACTTTGATGGAGGGGATTCTATGCGGCAATTTTGCACCGAACTTGAAGATGAAAATGGAACCCATCATGACCAACTTCCCAAATACCATTCTTTGGTTCGTGCCCTAGCAAAATGGCACGAAGAAAACTACTCTAAGTATTCTAAAATGCTGAAGACTGATTTGGGTTTCCGCCTAATGAATACGGGCCTTTCGGATGCGAAAGAGTCGCTAGTGTTTTCAGAGAATTTGACGTATACATTCGGTGCGAAACTCGCCTATTTCAGTGTATCAGACACATTGGTCAAGCTGATTCTCTCCTGTTTTTCCTATGGCCCATCCAGGACTTTCTTAACAGCGCATGGAATCACTGGTGTTCAGCCTGGGGGTGGTCCTTGGCTACGGGATGCGTCCAATGAAGTTTGGGCGATTGACCAAGGGCTTCTTGAAAAAATACCGCTTGATGAACTAGACCCCAAGACATACGAGGATAATCAAACGTTTTTATTCAACGATGGAGTCGCTACTCTCAACTGCAGCAACTATCTGGAATTGACAATGGAGGGGCCGAGCGATTCCTATTTTACCTATTCGCTGTCAATTACTAGGAAGGACGATGGTAACAGTCCACAAAATTTTATCACAATCGAAAATTTTCCTGAGGACACCATCATTTATGTTCGCGGCGAATCCGAAATCGGAATGTATGGAAATGTTACCGACGCTCATATGGATGCAGGACGCTATCGGATGATCGGATGTAGCAGCATCACATTTCCTATGTGTTGTAAATTGTCACAAGCCACAGAAGATGAAGAAAGCAGGCATAATCTGAGTGATGGTAAAGTTCAATCTTTCCAATTTACTAATATTGAGCGACAAACGTTTGAATTTACCGTAGACTCTTCAACAGAATTCAAAGAAATTGGTCATATCAGATTAGTGGGAACTGCACAAAGCGAAGGTAGTGTAACGGCCAGTGTTTCTGATATGGGAGCATATCCTATATTGCTTACAGTCTCGGGCAGTGTTGGAGAATTGAGCATGGCAGGTCATTCTTTCTACTTGACGTGTTCACAATGGCTTAGGACAAATATGACCTCCATACTATTAGCTATTATCAGCGTTATTTTTCCTGCAATAATAGCAATACCTTCCAAATCCGATAACTGAACGATTTTGAAGTAGGAGTGGAAATGATGCAAATTAAAGATAAATAATCTGCAGTGCATATCTTTATTAGCCTAACAGTGCTTTTGTAATGCTGTCCCCATGTTTGCGAACGAGGGGACCGAATATATAGATGAAAACTCAAAAGGAATTCGACTGCAAACGAACAGAAGGAGGAATCAGTATGCACGGAAACATAATAGCTGAAAGTCAAGAAAATATGTCAGTTACGACAGATGCCCTGATTTCAATGATCACTCTATACACAAACCAACTGGAGGATTATGATAAGGCTCAGTTTACTGCCTGTACCTCTTGTATAGGGTTTATTGGAGCAATTATCGCCGCCATCGGTGGGATTCTATGTGCCCCGGCTGCTGAAGCGCCCGACGGTCTCCTCTCCAGCAAGATTCTCCCCGCTTTGTTTTTGATTATTCCCGGTGTTATTACGCTGTTCCTTTACAACTTTGCGATGTGTTGTAGGCGCATATCGCTGATGCGCGGGTATTTGCAGTTTCTTGAAGAACAGGCAAATGCAATGCTTAATCAGAATATCATGCAGTATAACAGCTATTTGATGGGTAAAATGTACAGAGATTATTCAGTGAACAAACGCGGACCAATCATGATGGCACTAGTCTTGTCCGTCATATTTGCAACAAGCTTGGGCTGTGCATATCATTTTGTGGTTCGCTCGGGTAACGGCTGGGATCCTATCACTGTAATTTATGTAGGGTTTGCTTGTCTCTGCATTGGCATGTCAATATGGTTTGTGATCGTGCTTGCTATAAATGATCTCCAAATGGATAAAGCGCGGGAAGACTGCACACAGATGCTTTCTGAAAGATAGGAATTGATTCTGATCTATAGCAATCATCAAAAAACCTAACAATAATCAGAAGCGGCGAACCAATGGGAGCAGTCCAGAGGAGAAACACAAGAGAGGGCTTTCTGAATGGCATCCGGGAGGAGGTCCAAACTGCGGATTTTCCAGCAGCGCAGGA
>JAAWBZ010000174.1 GCA_022792945.1 Oscillospiraceae bacterium
GAAAATGCAGCCCACGCAGCTTTTACTGCACAATCTACGTCATCTGCACTGGCCATTGCAATTTGTGCAAGTACCTCTCCTGTAGCCGGATTACATGTCTTAAATGTCCTTCCAGACTGTGCCGGGACAAACTCGCCATTGATAAACAATCCATACATCTTTTCAAGCTTTATATCCATAATTATTTTCTCCTTAAATCCATTTTTTATTAAGTCTAAATATTTATACCAGGTGTGGCAGCGGAAAAACCGCTGCCACACCTGGCTGTCTATTCTTCTTTTGTCTCTATAAACAAAATCTCTTTATCTGAAGCTGCTCCAAAATCTTCTTTTGCCCATTTCAGGAATGATATGGTCATAATTACAAACACGAAAATCAAAGGAAGCCCTACTACAACACATGCTGTCTGTAAAGAAGAAAGCCCTCCGACCATCAGCAGACCCAAAGCCCCAAATGCCAGCATGCCTGCCCATACAAGTCTCCACCATCTGGCAGGTTCCTCCTGGTTTTCACTTTTTTCCTCCTGAACCTTCAATGTGCTAAATGCAAGTGTATACGCTGCAGAATCATAAGAGGTTCCTGAAAAAATAAAGCCATTTACAATTGCAAGTATTAGAATAAATCCTGGCAGAGGAAGTGTCTTTAAAACTTCAACAATTGCCGTGTTACCTCCAGATGCCGCGAAAATTTCAGAAAGTGCAAGCTTTCCGCTGAATTCCAGGCTTATTCCATAGCCCCCAAAAACAAAGAAATACAACCAGCACCCCATAGTACCTGCAAGCAGTTCTCCCAGCACAACCTGCTTAATGGTACGTCCTCGGGAAACTTTTGCTACAAACAAGCCCATAACGGGACCAAAAGCCAGCCACCATGCAAAATAAAAAGTTGTCCATCCCTGGGGAAATCCTCCTGCCGCAATTGGATCTGTCCAAAGGCTCATCCGCAGAAAATTATCAAACATCAGGCCAATACTGTTTGTTCCAAGATTTAAAATATACATTGTAGGACCAGCCAGTAAAACAATGAGCAGTAGTCCATATGATATCACAAGATTGATATCCGACAGACGGGCAATCCCTTTTTCCAATCCAAGATATACACTGGTTCCAAATAAGGCCAGCCATACAATTATGATTCCAACTGTCATTGCAAAATTATTTTCCCATCCGAACAGCCCATGAACAAGCTCTGCCAGAAGCGGAACACCCGTACCTATCGATGCCATTGTCGCACCAAAAATACCAAAGAGCGCCAGAACGTCTATTATCTTTCCCAAAACTCCTTTACTGTGCTCCTTTAATACCCCCTGGCATGCTATGCTGAAACGAAATGCACTCTGCTTACGTACATAGACAGAATAAGCAATTGCAATTGTAGGTATGATATAAAGCGCCCATGCAGTAAATCCCCAATGAAAAAAACCATAAGACAGGGCAAATTCTCCTGCTGCCGCTTGACCAAACTCACTGCCTGGAATCACCCCGTTTGGCGGTCCCATAAGATACGATAGTGGTTCTGCCACCGACCAGTAAAACAAGGTTGTTCCTATACCTGTACAAAACAGCATTGCAAACCAGGTTATTGTTGAATGTACTGGCTTCTCTTCCCTGCCTCCCAGTTTTATTCTTCCATAGCGGCTGAAGGAAAGCCACAGACAAAACAGGAGCGCCCCAAGCCCTGCGATTTCAAAAAGCCATCCAAACTGATTTGTCAAAAAGCCAAGGAGAGTATTAATCACACTTGCGCTTCTATCAGGTGCAATAATAAGGCAAAGAGCCACAGCCAGTGTAACAGCCATTGTAGGGACTGCAAGCGTCATGTCAATCTTTGGACCTTTTATTTTTTCCATACTGTACACCTCCTACTTTTTCTTAGTCAGAGTATACCCACATACAGACTCCCCGCGGGCCAGTATCTGCGGAAAGCTTAATTCGATATCTTTACAGCCAGAATAAGCTGCATAATCTCCATGAATCAACATATCCAGACAAAAATGCTCCATTTCCTCTGGTGTACACCCTAATTCTTCAAATACCTCCATGTGCGGACATTTTTTAAAATTGCAGACTGCTTTGTCCTCATTCAACTCCTCAATATCAACATCATAAACCAGCATTGCCTCTTTTGGAAAATCATTCTTCACAACCTCACGACAGTCATCTGTACCATGAAAATTACCTGAACGGCTGGCGCCAAACTGGCGGGATGCCTCTCTCATAACTTCTGCCACGTCAATCTCCGGATGTAGTTCTGTCAATGTCTTATAAACACAGTAAAAAAATTTTGACCGGTCCTTAATCGCCGATTTTACAGCTTCCCTAAGCTCCTCGTCACTAGTTGGTTCATTCATTCTGATATCCTTTAAAAAATTGTCGTAATTAGTCTTGTCATCTTTTTTTAACATTTTTTCTCCTCCTTTAAATTTGTATACAGTAGGTTCGCGAACTTCTATCCTTTATCTTATACTAATCTTGGTCGCAGCAACCATGTCAAGTGTATTTTATATATATCGAGTAGGAGAAATTTCTCATAATTGAGAAATTTCGATCTCTCACACCACCGTGCGTCAGACTGTCTAACAAAGCTATTTTCTCATAGAAATTTGGCAGTCTAATTGTATGATGCATCTTTTTTTCTTTATACTCACCCATAATTGATAATTTTTAATGTTCTTGAGAGTATACCTTACCTTTTAACTAAATTTTTCAGCCAATTCCTGAGTTGAAAACATACTTAATAATCGCTTAAAGTTGTAAGCGATAAACATAGAGGCAGCTTCTGCATTAACATTTTCTATTTTTCGTCTCAAGAAAAAGCTGTATCCCAGAGTTCTCTTTACTGTTCCAAAAGGATGCTCAACGATGCATCTCCTTTGCTTGTAAATGTTGTTGTTATTCCGGGTTTCTTCATAAACAGCATCTAATACACTTTCATGCTCCCATCTTTGGATTGTTCTTCCAGATTTTGATGAAGTACAACTATTTCTATATTTGCAATCAGCACAAGAGGAGCATTTGTATTTTTTATATTTCATACCATTCTTCGATGTGTTTTCGAAAAAATCCAGCCGCTGACCTGTTGGGCAAATGTAAATATCCCGTTCGGGATCATACGTGAATTTTTCTTTCCGGAACTCATTATCTTTGGTGCTATTATTAGCCTTTGCCTTCTTTATTAAGACAGTCATTCCATCATCTATGCATTTCTTTATTTCAGTTCCATTATAATATCCAGTATCTGCAACAACAGCGCATTCTTCAATGTTCAACAACTCTGTTGCATCCTTAGCCATCACATAAAGCTGATTTTGATCGTTAATGTCATTTGTTGTAGATATATCTATAATAAAATGATTTTGGGCATCGACAACTGATTGAACATTATAACAAATATCTAGAGAGCCATTATTCTTCATTCGTCTCGAATCAGGATCAGTAATACTTTTTTGCTCAAGTCCTTCATCCTTTAGTTCTTGTTTTTGCTGAATATACTGTTCCTTCAATTCTTGATAAGTTTTTAACTTTTCTTTGAACTCTGGTTCGCTTTGATTTTCTTTTTCAATAGCCATAAGATATGCTTTTATCTGCTCATCTGCATAAGCTATCTTTTTCTTCAATCCACTTTGAGTAATGCAGTTGTGTTTGCTATTCTGGGCTCGAATCTTGGTGCCATCGATAGCTATAAGCTTACCATCAATTAAACCCCATCCTTTAAGTATGAGTGATAGATTGCGAAGAGTACTATGAAAGGCTTCACGATTATTTTTTACAAATCCAGCTATAGTTCCATGATCTGGTGTGATTGCATTAATCAGCCACATCAGTTCTATATTTCGCTTGCACTCAACTTCTAGAGCACGGCTTGATCTAACCTTATTAAGATAACCATAAATATGGAGTTTCAATAAATCGGAACGACGATATGGAGATTGGCCTCTATTATTTCCACTGTATTCTACAAATCCTAATTCCATTAAATCTAAAGAATTAACATAAGCATCAATAACACGAACAGAATTATCTTTATCAATAAGGTCATCTAATGATGCAGTTATCATTTTAGTTTGATTTCTATCTGTTCCAACAATATATGCCATAATCAAACCTCCTAGTTCCCATATTTTGTGATTTAATTATACCATTTATTCTAATTGTTAGACAGTCTGACGTACCGTTCGGTACACGGCGGTTCAATCAACTTAACAAGTAACACACCTTTCGGTGTAGTAATCTAACATTGAGATTAATCCAAATTGGGTTAATCTCTTGTTGCTTATCGCAACATTTACAGCTCCTTTATTGCATACATATGCTATTCTGTATCCTGCGTATGCGACATGATAGGCTCTGTTCTTTTCAATTCCTAGTTTCATCAAATTCTTTGCCCTATTTTGTGGCGTTTTCCAATGTTTCCAGATGCACATGCGCAGCCGATAACGAATGTTACTGTCCAACTTTGCACAAAGGGTTTTCATACTTCCTATCTTGAAGTAGTTAATCCACCCTCTGATTAGTTCATTTAGCTTCTTAACCTTGTAGTCATTTCCTACTCCCCAACTACGACAAGTGAGTTGTTTCATTCTTGCTTTGAGCTTTGCTACCGATTCTGCATGTGGCTTTGCCTTAAATTGGTGCGCTCTGCTATCAAAGTAAAATCCAAATCCGAGATATTTAAGACCGCTTGGTCTGTCTACTTTACTCTTTGTCATGTTTACTTTGAGCCCCAGTTTCTCTTCAATAAACTTTGTGAGGTTTCTCATCACCCTCTTTGCCGACATTTCGCTTCCGACCATTATAATGCAGTCGTCTGCATATCTAACAAAATTTAATCCTCTTTTCTCCATTTCCTTATCCAGTTCATTCAGCATGATGTTAGCAAGAAGTGGTGACAGATTTCCACCTTGCGGTGTTCCTATCACGCATTCCCTGTATTCATCCTCTACCATAATTCCACTGACAAGGAACTTTCTAATGATTGAGATTACATCTCCGTCCTTGATTGTTTTACCAATTAAGGTCATCAGTTTATCATGGTTTACTGTATCAAAGAACTTTTCCAAGTCAATGTCAACTATCCATTCATTGCCGCCATTCATCATGTCTAATGCTGTGATGATTGCTTGTTGTGCACATCTATTCGGTCTAAATCCATAACTATTCTCATGGAATTGTTTCTCATAGATTGGTGTTATTACCTGTGCTATGGCTTGCTGTACAAATCGGTCTGTTACTGTTGGTACTCCTAGGTTTCTGACACCACCATCTGACTTTGGTATCTCCACTCTGCGTACTGGTTGAGGTTTGTATTTTCTTGTCCTCAACTGTTCCTTGATGATTTCGCCGTTCCTTGCAAGGTGTTCTTTAAGTTCCGTGTACTTCATTCCATCCACTCCTTCTGCACCTTTGTTTCGTACGACTTGCAGATATGCCGTATTGAGATTATCTTTACTTAATATCTGCTCCATTAGACTACTTGCGTCCATGCGTTCGTTCCTTTCCGTCTCGCTTGAATTGACCACCCTTTCCCCGATTGGTTACGGCAGATGTTGTCTTTTCTGCAATCGAGACTCTACTAAAACTGATTGATTGTTCACCCCTTCGCTCCATTTCCATTACAGAAACTTCTTCATTACTATGGGCTCTGCTGACTTCTCACAGTTCGTTGTTACTAGGCTAATGAAACCTCTGTGAGACCTCCCCAGTTAAGGTGCAAACTCTTTCCCTCCATATATCTGCCACATTTACTCTGTTCCTACAAAAGTGATAGTTATTAGACTTTGCTTTATTTTGCAAGCTTATCTATCAGAACCTAGCCTTATATGTGATTTCTGTTCGTCAGACCAGAGGTTTGCCGACAGCTTCTTTCAGATTTTGCCTCACGACAAACACCCTTGCTGTTCAGCTATACACTTCCCACTATCTGGGCATGTTCGGGACTTACACCCGTTAGAGTTTGCCCATGCTGGGCAAACAAAAATAAGCCGTCCTAAAACGGCTTATTTAACTCTTCTGTACCCTCAAGCACAAATCTTCCATCTCGTAATATTTCTATTTTTTCTCCTGCTTCTGTCACTACTGTGATACTCTTAAGCTCCTCATATGGGATGGTAATA
>JAAWBZ010000216.1 GCA_022792945.1 Oscillospiraceae bacterium
CAGCAAGATTTTAGCGCTGGTTCTGGCAGTTCTTCTGGTAGTCGGCACCTTTGCGGCCTGCGGCGATGGCAGCAACAGCAGCACCGCAAGCCAGGGCGGCGCCAGCAGCGCCGGCACCGATACCAGCAAGCCCGCCAGCGATGCCAGCGAGCCTGCCACCAGCGACACCAACAATGACGCGCCCGCAGGCGACGACACCCTGAACCTGGTGCTGACCATGGAGCCTACAGGCCTGAACACCATGAAGGCTACCTACAGCATTGAGTTCTCCATGTTTAAGCACATGTATGACAACCTGTACATGCTGGACGACAACGACGAGCCTCAGCTCTCCGCCGCCGACGACGTGGAGATTTCCGAGGACGGCACTGTCTACAAGTTCCACATCCGCGAGGGCCAGAAGTGGTCTAACGGCGACCCCGTTACTGCCAACGACTTTGCCTTTGCCTGGAAAGAGGTTCTGAACCCCGAGGTAGCCGCTGACTATGCTTACTTTATTTACGAGACACTGGCTGTGAAGAACGCTTCCGCGTACTTCAAGGGCGAGTGCGATTGGGAAGAGGTAGGCATTAAGGTGGACGGCGACTATAACCTGGAGGTTACCCTGGAGCACGCTGTTCCCTATGCTCCCTTCCTGTTCACCTTCGGCACCCTGTGCCCCATCAACGAGAAGTTCTACAATGAAGTGGGCGCTGACAAGTACAGCACTGAGGCCGAGTACTTCTGCACCAACGGCGCTTTCAAGATGAAGGAGTGGACCCACAACACCCGCATCGTGCTGGAGAAGAACGCCGATTGGTGGCGTGCTGGCGAAGTGTCCCTGAACACAATCAACTGGACTTACATCAAGCAGCCCCAGGCCGCCCTCAACGAGTTCCTGTCCGGCGGCGTGGACATGGTTGGCCTTTCCACTGCCGAGCTGATTGATCAGGCCAAGGCTAACGGCTATGAGCCTACCAGCTTCAGCGATGGCGGCGCCTTCTATATCTACTTCAACCACAAGAATGAGTATCTGCAGAACAAGAACCTGCGCAAGGCCCTGGCTCTGGGCTTTGACAAGCAGGGCCTGTGCGACACCGTTATGAAGAACGGCAACATGCCTATGACCAGCTTCACCTGCCCTGACGTAGTCGGTTTTGACGGCAAGCCCTTCAAGGAGGGCCTGGATGCCTGGAACAATGGCGAGGCCCTGACTCCCGCCAATGGCGACCCTGAGGCTGCCAAGGGCTATCTGGAAACAGCCCTGACCGAGCTGGGCTGCACTGTGGAAGACCTGTCCGCCAACCTGTCTGTTGACTGCGGCGACGATGACTTCTCCGCTTCCATCTCCGCTTACTATCAGGAGCAGTGGAGGCAGAACCTGGGCATTGAAGTGACTGTGAACCCCATGCCCACCAAGAACGGCTCTCAGAACCGGAAGGACGGCAACTATGTCATGTCCCTGACCGGCTGGAGCCCCGACTATAACGACCCCATGAGCTTCCTGGATCTGTGGGTGTCCACTGGCGGCAACAACCAGACTGGTTATGCCAGCGAGGAATATGACAAGCTGATTGCCGACGCTACTGTGGAAACCGACATGGAGAAGCGCCAGGAGCTGTTCTATGAGGCTGAGAAGCTTATC
>JAAWBZ010000217.1 GCA_022792945.1 Oscillospiraceae bacterium
CATTGGACTGATCAGAACGACATCCCTGCCATCTGCATGAAATACATCCGGACACTCCCACATAATACCAAAACGATTATTATTTTCCAGAAGAACGCTTTTAAATTCCCATTCAAACCCATCCTTACTGGTATAGAAAAGAATCTGTCCACTCTTATTTGCTGCAAGATTTACTACCACACAACTATAGGTACCATCCTCATTTTTCCACATTTTCGGATCCCGAAACTCCGTTGCGCTGCAGTTCTGTGGAATATTTTTTTCGGTCAGAATCGGATTATGTTCCCATTTTTCATAGTTTACTCCATCGCCCACTGCAAGGCACTGCTGCTGTTTATCAAAATAAGAGCCGTCCGGCTGATATATCCTTTCTACTCCGGTATACATCAGAAGCTGTCTTCCGTCCTGAAGAGTTATGGCACTGCCCGAAAAACACCCAAATTGGTCATACGGATGATCAGGTGCTAATGCTGCCGGCAAATATTCCCAATGCAGCAGATCTTCACTTACTGCATGACCCCAGTGCATCGGCCCCCAATAAGCGTCATATGGATGATTTTGATAAAACAAATGGTATTTCCCATTATAATACGAAAATCCATTCGGATCATTCATCCAGCCAACTCTTGGAGAGAAATGAATTTCTGGCCGTTCTTCTTTTTTGATATTCTTTTCTTTTAACTTTTCATATTCTCTGGCTTTTTTCAAACTCTGACTTTCCATGCATCTTCTCCAACTTTACCATGTTATTAATTCTTTGCTCCCGTATGTGTAATTCCTGCCACATAATATTTTTGTAAACTCAGGAAAATAATCAGTACCGGGATTGTAACAATCGTTAATCCGGCCATTACATGTCCGTAATTTACCGGCTGAATGTTAAACAGACTGCTAAGCGCCATCTGTATTGTCTGTTTCTTATTATCTGAAATCACCATAACAGGCCATACAAAATCATTCCAGTACTGTACAAAAATCAATATTGCAACAGTCGCATACATTGGTTTCGCCAACGGGATAATTAACTGAAAGAATGTACGCAATGCGCTTGAACCATCCAGCTTCGCCGCTTCTTCAATACTTTCCGGTATTCCCATAAAATTCTGGCGAAACAGAAAAATATA
>JAAWBZ010000218.1 GCA_022792945.1 Oscillospiraceae bacterium
CCGCTTTTTCATCTTTTTTCTCCTTCCGCGCACAAATCCTGCGGCCAGCCTATAACATTTAAAATTCCTCCGGACCCTGCCAGTAAAAGCAGAGTCTGGAGGTCATGGTGTCTCCTCGACAGTAAAAACGCTAACAGTTATGAGTTAAAATAGTTTTCCTGAACCAGTTCTATATAGCGATAGTATCCCAGCTGCTCCAGACCGTCAAGGTAACTTTGCCAGTCTTTTTCTATACTTTTATTGCCTGTGATGAAGTCAACGATGGCGGCCTTTACGTAATCATTGATGGGCGTAAACAAATTGCCTAATTCCGTTGACAGCTCCATATCATACCAGGTAGGCATCAGCTGTTCATAATCTGCTCTATACTTCTTATATTCTTCTGTCACCTGAATCAAATATGCCTCATAGTTTGCACTATCCTTGATATCCCCGGTAAATTCAATATAAAGCTTATGATCCTTTCTGTTTCCTAAAGCGGTGGTTGATGACCAGTTTGTGGTGGTAATTCCAGAATTGCTGGGAGCTGTAATCGGCCTATAATCTGCATCATAACCGGTTATACCCTTTGTACCCTCTGCGGCATCCTCCCACTCTTTTCCTTTGGACCAGTTCTGCCAGACATAAGAGTCCAGATTTCCAAACCACATATCCGCCAAACGAAAAGCGGCCGCAGGATTTTTACATTTATCCGTGATAGCAAACGGCCCTCCCGCGATTGTCTCCTGCTCTGCCACAGGTGTACCCTGATAACCATTCGGTCCTTTCAGGGGCAGGATGTAAGTCCATCTGTCAAAAGCCTCTCTATTATTCACATCAATCCCCATTGCAATATGACCTGCGCTGTAGGCACCAATCAAATCCCCTTCATTTCGTGCCAGCTGTGTGAGCTGATTTCCGTCCTGAGTGAGGGAGGTGGGATCCAGAAGACCTTCTGAATAGAGCTTGTTCAGAAAAGTAAGTCCCTCCTTAAATCCTTCTGTATCTGCACAGGAGCTGAACTTTCCATCCTTCAGTTTAATCAGACTATAGTCAAAGAAATCAAATGCATTTAAAACAAAGTAATACGGGTCTGCCGCCCAGGTTCCCAC
>JAAWBZ010000036.1 GCA_022792945.1 Oscillospiraceae bacterium
CAGTTTGTTAATACAGAACAAACAATTTGTCGGTTATATTTTGCCGCAAGGAAACAGGAAATTCTGGCTGCGGCGAAAGAGCAGTTTATGACAATGAGCTATGAATCCATTACACTGGCCACAATTGCTGAGAAAACCTCCATTTCACGACCATCCATGTACCATTATTATGACAAGAAGGAGAGTGTTTTCGTAGATCTGATCATCCAGGAGTACCGGGAGTGGGGTAAGCAGATGGCACCGTTTTTGGAGCGGCGCTGTTCCCAAGAACAGTTCTGCCAAACGATGACGGATATCCTTTGGGAACACGAGACACTTTTAAAACTTCTTTCTTTACATCTGCCTATTTGGAATCCCAGCTACGATGATTCCATACTGCGGCACTTCGCAAAAGTAACATTGCCCTTTCAAAACACCTTGAAAGAAGTTGTAGCATTTCAGTTTCCAGATACCGACAGCAAAGAGAGAAATATGTTTTTAATTCAGTTTTATGTTTTTAATTCAGTTTTCGGTGTATTGCAATTCGCTGTATGAAACAAAATATCTTGCCCAGAAGCCAATGGATGCCACGCGGAAGATACGGTTCCTTGACTTTATCCCGCCGCTCTGGCTCTCCACCAACGCCCCGGGGTTCCCGGCATCCGCTCCACCTTCGGCACGGGGACAGAGCTGCTCAATTGATGTGGTATAAAAAAGATGACACTCCATTCTCAAGGATTGGGTATATAATCAAGAGAATAAGGAGTGAACATAAATGGCAGAAAGCAGACAATACGCCCAAGAATACCATGTATGGCTGGGTGGAGGCCAATCGTCTTGGCAATTTGGACCTTGGGGCCGGATCACAGACGCCTCAAAGTGCTATGACGCTTAATGAGGAACTGATCCAGCTTCGTGTGCAGGTGAAAGAAGTGGAGAAAGAAAACCGCCACTTAAAAGCAGACAGGGATTTTACCAGGACCTTGCAAACAAAGACCGGCCATGGAAATACCAACCTCTGGCAGATGCCATGAAAGAGCTCCTGGAAGAAGATGAATGCAATGATACTTATGGCCGGATCCGCATGTATCAGGCATTGACTCTGAAACAGCCGGAAAATGTGGATATCCCCAGTGAACGCACCGTTTACCGTATTGATGAACTCAGGACTATCATTTGGCGATATTTCATCAGTTATTGGAATAACCGTAGGATCTGCTCCGTCAATGGAGGGTTTCCCCCAATGACTAAACGACAGCAATACTATGATTCCCTGAAAGGAGCAGCATAAGGTACGAAATCCTTGAGGTATATGTGTCAACTAATCTTGACAAAATCACTCCTTTTCCGTGAGTTGGAGGTGTCAACTTTTTTGTACCACATCACACTACATTTTTCCTCGGTATTTTTTACATTTATCATCGGCGCTGACAAGGGGGTGCCTTTGGTATTACCAATGCGAAAGCCGGCGCAGCTTGACACTGCGCCGGCCCTCGCGTAAAATGTTTGCTTAAGTCACCGCCCCGTCTGCCGGTGCTTTTTATGAAATGGCAATGCGCTGCCGCTGGGTCACGAAGAAGTTCTTGAGACAATACTGCATGATCGCCTTGCGTGTCACGATGCCGATGAAAGCGTTCCGGTCATCAATGACCGGAACAAAATTCTGGTCCGTTGCCATAGAGACCAAATCCTCGATATCCGTGGAAACCGACACCGGCTGGTTATCGCACCGGTGGGCAATTTCCATGATGGTATGGGCCTCTGTCTGCTTCAAATCCATGCCGCACAGTTTCTTCAGCGCCCACAGCAGGTCGCCCTCCGTCAGTGTGCCGCAGTAGCTCCCGTCCTTGCGTAAGATCGGCAGGGCGGCGTAGCCCGCCTGCTCCATGCGTTCGAGCGCCTGACGCACGGTGTTGTCTTCCTCCAGGCAGGTGCAGGTCGCCTTGGGGGTCAGAAAAAACAGGATGTTCATGGCGCATCTCCTTTCTTTTCTATTGTACCATATCCCCGCCGCGAAGGCATGAAAAAAGTGTTAAATCCCGAAAAAAGAGGCGCAGATTTTTCTGCGCCTCTTTTGTGCACTTTGCTGAGCTTAGACCGTAGGCTGATTGGCTGCTTCGATGATTTTCACAAATTTCTCCGGTACCAGAGACGCGCCGCCGATGAGGCCGCCGTCAATATCCGGCTGTGCCAGCAGCTCGAAGGCGTTCTTCTCGTTCATGCTGCCGCCGTAGAGGATGGAGATGGCCCGGGCGATCTTGGCTCCGTAGAGCTTGCGGATGACCGTCCGGATGTGCTCACAGACCTCCTCGGCCTGCTCGGGCGTGGCAGTCTTGCCGGTGCCGATGGCCCAGATGGGCTCGTAAGCCACGACGATCTTGCGGATCTTCTCCTCGGGCACGCCGCTGAGGGCGCACTTGACCTGCATGGAGATCCAGTCCTCTGTGATGCCCAGCTCCCGCTGCTCCAGGCTCTCGCCCACACAGACGATGGGGGACAGCTCGTTTTTCAGAGCCGAGAGGACCTTGGCGTTGACCTCGGCGTCGGTCTCGCCCATGGCGCGGCGCTCACTGTGACCGATGATGACGTACTTGCACCCGGCGTCCACCAGCATGTTGGCCGCGATCTCACCGGTGTACGCGCCGGAGGCGTTGGCGTTGCAGTTCTCTGCGCCGATGCCCACGCGGGTCTCGCGCATGGCGCGCACGGCAGTGGGGATGCAAACGGCGGGGACGCACAGCGCCACGTCGCACCAGCGGCCCTTGGGCATGATGGACTTGAATTCAGCCATGAACTCCTTGGTTTCGGAGGGCGTCTTGTTCATCTTCCAGTTCCCGGCGATGATGGTCTTGCGGTATTTTCTGTTCATTGGTCGTAGCTCCTATTCCAGATTTCTTCAAATGGGTGGTCAGCGATCCTGAAGACAGGCGATGCCGGGCAGCTCCAGGCCCTCCAGGAACTCCAGGGAGGCGCCGCCGCCGGTGGAGATATGGGTGATCTTGTCGGCGAAGCCCAGCTGCTCGCAGGCCGCGGCGCTGTCGCCGCCGCCGACGATGGTGACCGCGCCGGAGTCGGCCAGGGCCTGGGCCACGGCGATGGTGCCCGCCGCCAGGGTGGGGTTCTCAAAGACGCCCATGGGGCCGTTCCACACCACGGTCTTGGCCGCGCGGACGGCGTCGCCGAAGAGCCTGCGGGTTTCCTCGCCGATGTCCATGCCCTCCATGTCGTCGGGGATGGCGTCCACGGAGACGGTGGAAACCTCGATGGGTCCGTCGATGGGGTCGGGGAAGTGGGAGGCGATGACGGTGTCCACCGGCAGAAGGAGCTGCACGCCCTTCGCCTTGGCCTTCTCCATCATCTCGCGGCAGTAGCCGATCTTCTCCTTGTCCAGCAGGGAGTTGCCTACGCCGCAGCCCTTGGCGGCCAGGAAGGTATAGGCCATGCCGCCGCCGATGATGAGGGTGTCCACCTTCTCCAGGAGGTTGTTGATGACGTTGAGCTTGTCGCTGACCTTGGCGCCGCCCAGGATGGCTACGAAGGGTCGGGCGGGGTCGGACAGGGCCTTGCCCATGACGCCGATTTCCTTCTCGATGAGTTCACCGCAGACAGCGGGCAGGTAGTCGGCTACGCCCGCGGTGGAGGCATGGGCGCGGTGGGCGCTGCCGAAGGCGTCGTTGACGAAGAGATCAGCCAGGGAGGCCAGGTCGCGGGAGAGCTCGGGGTCGTTCTTGGTCTCACCCTTCATATAGCGGGTATTCTCCAGCAGGAGGATTTCGCCGGGCTTCAGGGCGGCGGCCTTGGCCTTGGCGTCCTCACCGGCTACGTCCTTGGCCATGATGACCTCCTGACCCAGCAGCTCGCCCAGGCGCTTGGCCACCACGGCCAGACTCAGCTCAGGCTTCCACTCGCCCTTGGGCTTGCCCATGTGGGAGCAGGCGATGACGGCGGCGCCGTTTTTCAGCAGGTATTGGATGGTGGGCAGCGCGGCCACAATGCGCTTGTCGCTGGTGATCTGGCCGGCCTTGAGGGGCACGTTGAAGTCGCAGCGCAGCAGGACCTTTTTACCCTGGACGTCTACATCCTTGACAGATTTCTTGTTATAGTTCATATGATTACCTCCAGAAAATTTCAAATCTTGATGGTTTCTGCGTCGGAAAGGCGGCCCGCCTGTGCCAGATGGGGGAATCCCTGCTGCCGCAGGGCCTCAAAGGCGACGATGGCCGCGGAGTTGGCCAGATTCAGGCTTCTGGCCTCGCTGCGGATGGGGATGCGGAGGCACCGGCCGTAGTGGCGGCGCAGCAGGTCCTCAGGCAGGCCCCGGGTCTCCTTGCCGAAGATGAGATAGGCGTCGGGGCCGAAAGCGGCCTCGGTGTAGGCCCTGGGCGCCTTGGTGGAGAGGAGATAGAATTCGGCGGGGTGATTCACCTGAAAGAAGCGGTCCAGATTCCGGTAGGTCCGCACGTCCACCAGATGCCAGTAGTCCAGCCCAGCGCGCCTGACGGCTCTGTCCGAGATGTCGAATCCCAGCGGCTCCACCAGATGGAGGACGCTGCCGGTGGCAGCGCAGGTCCGGGCGATATTGCCGCAGTTCTGCGGGATTTCCGGTTCCACCAGCACGATATGGAGCATGGCTCGTCCCCTCTTGTCCGTTGTTTTTTCCGCACAGCCTATTCTATGATAAAATCGCCGGAAATTCAACCATAAACATAGGAATTTTTCATTTTTTGTGTGCCCTTCACGGGAAACCCCGGGCAGATTCCGCTGTATTTGGCATTTTGACAGGCAGAATACAAAAATATCCTGCCAAAAATGAAAAGATACTGCCAGACGCCGGCGGGCCAAATGTGGTATGATGGAGAAAAATCAAGAGGAGGCCATGCTTATGAAACGCAATATGTATGAATGGACCGCGTCCCTCTGCGCCGCGGGACCCAAGAAAGCCCTGCCGGTGCTGTCCTTCCCGGCGATCCAGCCTATGGGCATTACCGTCCGCGAGCTGATCTCCAGCAGCGACCTGCAGGCCCGGGGCATGAAGCTGGTGGCAGACCGGACGCCCGCGGGCGCGTCGGTGAGCCTGATGGACCTGTCGGTGGAGGCCGAGTGCTTTGGCGCGGAGATCCGCGTCAGCGACGACGAGGTGCCCACGGTGGTGGGCAAGATCGTCACCAGCGAGGAGGAGGCCGACGCCCTGGCGGTGCCCAGGGTGGGCGCGGGCCGGACCGGCGTCTACATCGAGGCCATTGAGAAAGCCGTGGCCCTGATCGAGGACCGGCCGGTGCTGGCGGGGGTGATCGGGCCGTTCTCCCTGGCGGGGCGGCTGATGGACGTGTCGGAGGCCCTGGCCAACTGCTACGACGAGCCGGACATGGTCCACACCCTGCTGGAGAAGGCCACGGAGTTTCTCATCGAGTATATCCAGGCGTATAAGGCGGTGGGGGCCAACGGCGTGGTCATGGCCGAGCCTCTGGCGGGCCTTTTGTCCCCGTCGCTGGCGCAGGAGTTCTCGGCGGACTACTGCAAGAAGATCACCCAGGCGGTGCAGGACGAGAATTTCGTTATGTTCTACCACAACTGCGGCAATACGGCGATTTTGACCATCGATGCTCTGCTGGACGTCGGCGCGAAGCTCTATCACTTCGGCAACGCAGTGAATATGGCAGAGGTGATGCCCCATATGCCCGAGGGCGTCATCGCCCTGGGCAACGTGGACCCGGCCCGTGAGTTCCGCAACGGCACGCCCGAGTCGGTCCGCGCGGCGACGCTGGCGGTGATGGAGAAGTGCTGTAAATATCCCAACTTCGTCATCTCCTCCGGCTGTGACATCCCGCCCATGGCCAAGTGGGAGAATATCGACGCATTTTTCCAAGCTGTAGACGAATTTTACGCAAAGTCATAGAATGAAGAAGCCCTCCCCGCCCGCCACAGCGGGGAGCAAAACCCTGACGCGGCAGCCCGTTTTTCCCTACAAAGGGGGCGGACTGCCGCGTTGTCTCGCGTCCCACAATGACAAGCCGGAGGCGGGCGGCACTTGGCGGACACTTTATTCCTGAATTGTTGTACCGGCAATGGCCGTTGGCATAGCGTGGCCAATGTGCAGGGGTGTATTCTCTTCAAGTTGGCAATTCCGATCGTTTTGGGGTCGCCGCTGCAAAAATTCAACGATACATAGGAGGAGCTGTAAATATTGTCAAGTATTTTGTGCCATTAGTATTGACAAAATATCTCTTTAGAGATATACTCTGAAAGTTCATATCTCTAAAGAGATATATACAAAAGGAGCCCATCTCTTGGGAGATAGGCGTGAGGAGCGGCAAAGATGGCGGAGCTGGAGGTATATCACGGCGCGGACCGGGTGGTGGAGCGGCCTGCCTGCGGGGCGGGTGCGCCGTACCGGGACTTTGGCGTCGGCTTTTACTGCACCACGCAGCGGGAGCTGGCGGAGGAGTGGGCCTGTGAGGGCCTGCGGGGTGGCTTCGTCAGCCGGTATGTGCTGGACACGGACGCGCTGCAAATCCTGGACCTGACGGCGGAGACCATTGGGCCGTTTCACTGGCTGGGGCTTCTGGCGGCGCACAGGCGGTTTCTGGATGCGGCCCCAACGGCGTCCAACGGCGCGGCCTGGTTCCGGGCCAACGCTTGTCCGGCGCTGGACGGCTGGGACGCGGTGCTTGGCTGGCGGGGGGACAGCTCACAGTTTTCCTTCGCCCAGGCTGTTTTTTCCGACAACGCGCCCATGGACCGGCTGTACCGTGCCCTGGCGCAGAGCGGTACGCAGCTGGTCCTGCGCACACCGCGGGCCTTGGCCGCGCTGCGATTCCAGTCCTGTGCCGCAGCGGATCCCTTCCAGATCTCCGGACGCGGCCGGGCCAGGGACCGCGCCGCCCGGGCCGCTTTCTGGCCGGAGGCTGTCCGAGAGACGGCGGCGGGGCGGGCCTACGACGCGCTGTACCTGACGGAGGCCATGGGTCATCTGGGGGAAGCGCTGGACTATGCAGTCCACGGCTGCGGCCTGGGCCTGGACGCGTTTCTGGCCCTTTGGACGGCCAGCGGTCAGGCGGCGCGCTTTGCCGCCGGCGCGCCGTCGGAGCTGTGCCGTCCCGGTGTCGAGCAGGTCGTCCGCACCTTGGAGCACGCGGGAACTGACGCCGCACCGCCGCCGGCACTGAAGGGGCCGCGGCGGACGCCGGAGTTTTGGTGCGGCCAGACGCTGGCCTACTACCAGTGGTACACCGGCTGCGGCTTTGCCGGCATCCTGCGCCGTCTGCCTGCCTCGGCGCTGCTGGAGCAGGCGGCGGCCCTGGAGACGCTGGAGGGTCCGTCCCTGGCGGCTGCCCTGGAGCACCTGAGCCGCCGGAACGCGCCGGTTACAGCCCTGCAGAGCCTCCGCCGCGCCGCCGGCCTCTCCCAGCGGGAGCTGGCGGCGCGTGCCGGGGTGTCCCTGCGGATGATCCAGCAGTACGAGCAGCGGGCAAAGGAGATCAACCGCGCCTCCGGAACGGCCCTGCGGGCGCTGTCCCGGGCGCTGGACTGCACCATGGAGGACTTGCTGGAGCCGAACGGGGTGGGGGAGCGGTGAGATGCAGATTTTGATGCCGCCGGGAGCCGCGGCAGTGCTGGCGCTGCTGGAACGCGCCGGCTATGCGGCCTACGTGGTAGGCGGCTGCGTCCGGGACAGCCTCCTGGGCCTGCCGCCCCAGGACTGGGACATCTGCAGCGCCGCCCCGCCCGAGGCCACGGCGGCGCTGCTCCAGGCCCGGGGCATCCGCGTCCTTGCCGCCGGCCTGCGCCATGGCACCATCACCGCCGATCTGGGGGCGCAGGGGCGGTACGAGATCACTACCTTCCGGGTGGACGGTCCTTACGCCGACCACCGCCGCCCGTCCCGGGTGGATTTCGTGACAGATGTCCGGGAGGACCTGGCCCGCCGGGATTTTACCATCAACGCTATGGCCTATCGTCCCGGCGAGGGCCTGGTGGACCCCTTTGGCGGGGCTGCGGCGCTGCGGGTGGGGGAGATCGCCTGCGTCGGGGAGCCGGCGGCGCGCTTTCAGGAGGACGCCCTGCGTATCCTGCGGGCGCTGCGCTTCGCGGCGGTCTACGGCTTCGCCCTGTCGCCGGAGACCGCCGCGGCGCTCCATGCCCAGGCGCAGCTGCTGCGGGCCGTCGCTGCCGAGCGCGTCCGGGAGGAGCTGGGCAAGCTGCTGGTCGGCCCGTCCGCGGCGGCGGTGCTGCTGGCGTACCGGGATGTGCTGGCGGTGCCGCTGCCGGAAACGGCGGCGTATCCTGCGGCGGACTATGAGACGGCCGTCCGGGCGGCGCTGGCGGCGTCGGAGCCGGCGGTGCGGATGGCGCTGCTGCTGCGTCCGCTGGGACCGGCGGGGGCGGAGGTGCTGGCGCGCCTGCGGTTCGACCGCCGGACCGTGGAGCGGGCTGCGGAATTGCTGCAATGGCGGGACGCACCGCTGGAGGCGTCCCCGGCGTCGGCCCGCCGGTGGCTGGCCCGACTGGGAACGGAGGGGCTGGCACGTCTGCTGGACGCCGAATCGGTCCAGGCCCGGGCGGCGGGCGACGCGGCGCGATGGGCACGGTGTCAGGCCCTGCGGCAGGCCGCGGCGGCGCAGGCGGGCGCCTGCACCTCCCTGCGGGACCTGGCGGTCCGCGGCGGCGATCTGCTGGCCTTGGGGATCCCGCCGGGGCGGGCGGTGGGCGAGGCGCTGTCGGCACTGCTGGCGGAGGTGGTGGACGGCTCACTGGAAAACGAGCGCGGCGCGCTGCTGGCCAGGGCCGCAAAGTGGATAGGTAATTAGTGGAATGTGAGAAAAACACCGGGGCGGCATCCGTGCCGTCATGGTGTTTTTTTCATTTTTCTGCCGAAGAAAATGCGGGGAGAAAACGGACGTAAAACTAGGAGACAGGGGGCTTTTCGGAGGTTTTCCGGTAAAAATCCAACTTATTTTTGGAAACAACCACTTGCCGGCGGACAGCGGGCGTGATATACTGATAAATGGCAATATGTGCGGGCAAGGAGTCTGCGCCCGCGTAAACAGTAAGGCTGGTTCTAAGGGGGTCGCTTGACGATGGATGAACGCTGTAAGCTGCCGCGGAAACGCTGCCGCCGTCCGGCAGGATTCTGGAAGCTGGTTTCTTGGGTACTGACTTTTGCCATGGTTGCGCCGCTGTGCGGTGCGGTGGCGTCGGCGCTGGCGGAGCCGTGGACGGATGGTCTCTGTCCGCACCATCCAGCACACAATGCTGAATGCGGCTATGTGCCGTCCGGGGAGGAGGCACCCTGCGCCCACGAGCATGACGGAGACTGCGGCTACGCGCAGCCAGCGGAGGGCGCGCCCTGCGGCCATGTCCACGATGCGGACTGCGGCTATGCCGAGGCGCGTGAGGCAGCGGCCTGTACGCACGTCCACGATGAGGCGTGCGGCGGCGAGGATGCCTGCACCCATGTCCACGACGAGGCCTGCGGCTACGATGCCGGGCAGGCGGCGGGCGGCTGTGCCCACGAGCACAGCGAGACCTGCGGCTATGTGCCGGCATCGGAGGGCGTGCCCTGCGGGCACGTTCACGACGAGGCCTGCGGCTATACCGCGCCGGAGGCGGGCGTGCCCTGCGGGTATGCCTGCGGGCGGTGCGTGCTGGGGTGGCAGTGGGCGGATCCCGACGGCGTACTGCAATGGAGCGAGGAGGCGGGAGCCTGGGCGCTGTGTCTGCCGGGCGTGGGCGAGGAGATGCCGCTGACGGAGGAGGACCTGCTGTCACTTCTGCCCGCCGCAGTTCTGGCGGAGACGCCCGCGGGAGTACGTGAGGTTCCCATTGTGTGGTCCGGCCTCCCGGAGGCCGGGGCATCTGCGGGCGCATATGCCCTGTATGCGTCCCTGACGGAGGAGGACTGCGTCCTGCGGGAGGATGTCCCGGATTTGGAGATTCTGCTGGAAATCGGAGGCGGGGAGACGTTTGATGAGTATAAGCTGGCAATCAATGATTGGATATGGGAAGGATATAATAAAAGAGGGACCGAGGCTGTTTGTGCTGTAATTGTTGATGATATTCAGACTCCGGAAGCAATGGTGGAGCGCCTCAAAGAGATGCTTCCAAAGCGAATCTACGGGTGGAGTGTGGGCACCAAAAACTCGTATGAATTTTATGAATTTGAGAAATCGGGTAGCAATGCAAACTATGTCAATATTTCTTGGGGCTATTTGACGATTGATTGGAGCAACTTGACGATTGGGCAAGATGTTGACTATAAAAAGGATTTTGTGATTAGGGCAAAGGCGCCGAATAACGGAACGTATTATTTGAATGATGATAATGATGAAGCTGTGCCGCTTGATATTACGGTGCATCCCGTTTATGCTGCCGATCACATCATCCCTGCCGCTAGTCCTGAAAATACGCGGGTGAATCTGTTCGACTATTGGGTAGAGGAAGACGGGAGCACCGGGGCAAACGATTTGTTGACTGGTTCGGATTATCATTGGAAAGAAGACCATTCTGAGAACGTAAATCGGTCTGGTGTAGATAGTTGGGATCAGGGTATCAACTCAGGTCGCGCGCTGCTGTTTGGTGACGGCAACATCCATGCCGGCTTCTGGAACAAAGGTGCCGGCGCTGGTTCACAATATGGTAAAGCCAATGCGGGCATGATGGGGATTGTGGAGCGCACGTTGGGAGAGGATGGTTATCCCCAGATCAACACCGGCGGCGTCAACGAACAGATTGAAGGGTTTGCTGGAATTTCTGACTGGCAGCTGTGCGGCGACCATGATGGTGATATTGGTACATCCAGTGCTGGCGCAGCACACGGTTCTAAGAACCCTAAAAATCTTAGTGATACTGTGCAAGAAAAATGGGAGGCCGCTGGAGGGGATGCGTCCTTGGCGTATTTGTTTGATCCAAGCGTTCAAATCGAGTATAAATACTCCTATCCCGACATAGCCGGCCTTTTCCAAATTGACAACAACGGCTATTACTACTACGATATGCGGCAGAATTTTGCCGAATTGGACGCAGCCAATAAGGAGTTTATTCTTTATGACGCGCCCGCCGTTGAGCGCACAGACAAGAGCTATACAAACGGCGGTTTCGTTGGCGGGCGGAGCGTGGGCAACTTCCTGCCGTTCAACACCTGCGCGCAGGTGTTTGACGGCATCCAGGACGGCAAGCTCTACAGCAGCGAAAATATCAAAACGCACAATGGGCAGACCAACGGCGCGTACATGAACCACCACCTGGGCATGACGGTGGAGATCGACTTCCGCCAGCCGGCGAACGGAAAGATCAACATGGGTACGCAGGGTATGCAGCCCATGTCCTTCCTGTTCTCGGGCGACGACGATGTGTGGGTGTTCATCGACGATGTCCTGGTGCTGGACCTGGGCGGCATCCACAGCGAGATTTATGGCACCATTGACTTCTCGAATGGCGAGGTCTCTGTGGGACAGAGCTGGAAAACCAACGGTTTTCCCATGAAAGCGGACGGAACGGTTGACGTAGCGGCGCTGCAAGAAAATTCCATTCAACATACAACCATCAAAGCGCAGTTTATAAATGCGCTGGGGGAGGAGGCGGCAAACGCGCTTTCCTGGCGGGGAGATACCTTCGCCAGCGAGACCAACCACACGCTGAAAATGTTCTTCCTGGAGCGGGGCAACTACGACTCCAGCCTGGCGGTCCGCTTCAACCTGCAGCCGCCCCTGCCCCAGCAGATCAAGAAGGTGGACCAGGAGGGGCAGCCCATTGAAGATGTGGGATTCAGCCTGTACCCGGCTGAGGTCTGCGAGGATCCGCAGGACTGCCCGAACGCCATTGACTGCCTCTATACGGACGCCTCCGTCAATGATCAGAAAGCGTTCCGTGTCAAGGAGACGGGCGGCGAGGCGCTGGCTGCGCTGGTGACCGGCCCGGACGGCGTGGTGGAATTCCGGCAGGGAGCGGAATTATTTAATTTTGCCGACCAGGACACCCAGTTCTTTGTCCTGAAGGAAACCAAAACGCCTCCGGGCTACAGAAGCCTGCCCGTTCCCGTGGTGCTGTACTACGATACGGAGACAGGTATGCTTTCCGTCGCCAACCGCTGGACCACCGGCGCTTACGCATGCTCGGTGTCCAACATTGTGGGCGTGGGCGGCCTGACCTATGGAAAGTTTGACAACAGTGAGGGCGGCATCGGTGTGGATCTGGATAAGCCTGTGAATGCCCAGAAGCAGAGCGAAAGTCTGATTGTCGCCGTTCCAATGCTGTGGCAGACGCAGAAGGGCAAATGGGTGGCGCTCCACGGCAGCAATATCGGCGGCTTCCAGGCGGTTGTGCCGGAGGAGCGCAGCGCAGAGAAGTGGCGTGAAGCGGCTCTGCGTGCCGTGCTGGAACAGGCTGCGAACAGTGAAACGCAGAACTGGTACCTCTCCTGGAACAGCGCCAACCGTCAGCTGGTCGGCACCCTGAGCGATCTTCCGGGGCTTGCCAGCCGCTACCGTCTGAATAACGAGAACGGCGATATGCGTATGGTCTATGGCATCCTGGAAAAGGAGGCGTTGTCGGCCCTGGGCATCAGCGGCAGCAATGCGCAGGAGCGCTATGAACAGCTGGGCGCATATGTGCGGGCGCACGGCGCGGACGATACGCTGAAAGTCATTATGAACACGGAGGTTGACGGCACCGCCAGTGGCAGGGGCTTCAGCTTCCTCAACGTGGACCAGTTCAACCGGAATTTCCGTTCCCTGATTTACATTCCCAACGAGCAGCGCGAGCTGCGCGTCCAGAAGGTGGATGGAAACGGAAAGGGCCTGGCAGGTGCGGAGTTTGGGGTATTCACGCCGGATGATCGGAAGGTTGCCAGCGGTACGACGGACGAAGATGGACTCCTGGTCTTTAAGCCCTCCGCAAAGGACAACACACCCGGCGAGGCAAAGATGGTATGGGCCGACGCCAAGACTGAGGCACAATACTATTTAAAAGAAACCAAGGCTCCCGACGGCTGCAAGCTGAACGAGACCCAAATACCCATCGTCGTTGGCATCTATTCCATCTACGCCGACGCCGGGACAGCGGATGACGGCGTCTCTGTTCTGGCGGGCGTCGGGCGGCTGACGCAGACCATGCGGCAGTACGCTGAGAACAATGAGGTGAACATCACCCTCCGCGATATCACCGCCTTTATGCAGACCCAGAGGTCCGGCACGTTCGATCTCCATGGCTGGGAGGATGTGACGCTGGATGGTACCAGCGTTCTGCGCAGTATGGACCTGCACTTCGGCAAGAACGCAGTGATCGATTATGGCCTCCATGATGTGGACAATATCTCCGGGGGAACTGGCACAGAGCTGAACGGCCAGATTTTACCTTATTTCGCCACCGACACGGGCCTCATCCGCAGCCGCGTCGAGCAGAACTATCCGGCGCTAAGCGGCGAGAATCCCAAATATGAGCCGGTCAATACCGATACCAACAAGGACAACTTGACGGGCGTGGACCTGACCAGCCTGTTCAGCCTTATGAACGTGGTGGTGGTGACGGATCAGGCCGAAGAAGAAGTGCTTCCCAAGACCGGCGAGCTGGCGATCCGCAAGATGCTGACCGGCGAGAACCTGTCAGAAGCGGATTATCGGCAGAATTTCCTCTTCACCGTGCATTTTGAGGATGCAGACGGCAAAGCGCTGACAGGACCATTCTACTTCTGGGGCAGCGACAAGGCCGGCTATATCCACGACGGAGAGACGATCCCCCTGAGCCACGATGAGCAGATCATCATCCAGGGCCTGCCGGAGGGGACGGTCTTCACCGTGACGGAGAAGACCGTGTCTGGGTGGCACGTCAATCCGGTATCCGGCGTGATCCGGGACAGCATTACGGCGGACGCGAGGTTCAGTGCCGAGTTTATCAACGGCAAGAATCCGCATATCGGTTCTCTGCAGATCAGTAAAACGCTTGTCGGCACAGTGACGGAGGCGGACCAGGCGGAGGAATTCACGTTTATCGTGACCTTTGAACACGCCGACGGCAGCTATAGCTATGAGGTGACTGGCGGCACGGGCGGCACCATTGCCAGCGGCGGCAGCATCACCCTCCGCGGCGGGGAAACGGCCACGATCCAGGGCCTGCCCGCGGGCGCGGCTTACACCGTGACAGAGCAGCCCAAAACAGGCTGGGTGGTGGATGCGCCTGCCAATGGGACGATGTCCGGCACGATTGTACAGGGAGAAACGGCTTCTGTTCACTTCCATAATGCCAGGGAGGAAGATGAGCCAGGGCCGGAGCCGGAGACCGTCTCACTGGTCCTCTCCAAGACCGTCAGCGGCAGTCTGACGGACGCGGACCGGGAAAGGGAGTTCACATTCACTGTGACCTTTGAGAATGCCGCTGGAACTTATTCCTATACCGGCAGCAAGACGGGCACCATCGCCAGCGGCGGGACCATCACGCTCCGCGGCGGGGAGGCAGTTACCATAACGGGCCTGCCCAAGGGCGTGAAGTACACGGTTGCCGAGCGCGCGGAGGACGGCTGGACGGCGGAGGAGGGGACGCTCTCCGGCGAGATCAATGTGGGGATGATGATCGCGGCCTTTAAGAACACGAAGGACCCGGATGATCCGCCGAAGAAGCCCGAGGACCCGCCGAAGAAGCCAGAAGATCCGCCCAAGAAGCCGGAAGAACCGGTGACGCCGCCGGAGACGCCCGAGGAGCCTCCCCAGCAGCCGGAGGACCCGGCACCTCCGCCGGAGGATGGTCCGCCGGAGGTGCCGGACCGCCCCACGCGTCTGCCTGACCCCAACGATCCCCACGCGCCGGATACCATCACCATCTGGGATGAGGATGTCCCCACCACCTACGTCCGCGTTTGGGACCCGGAGGAGGAGGAATGGGTCTGGATTCCCGAGGATGAGGTGCCGCTGTGGTTCGCGGAGGTCCCGCAGACCGGTGAGCTGCGCAGCCGGGTATTCTGGACTGTTCTCACCGCGGCCTCGCTGCTGGGCGCTGCGGCGCTGCGGCTGCTGGGACGGAAGAAGAAGACGAAATAATACCTCCAGGGGGACCGCGATTCAGCGGCCCCCCTTTTGCACAACTCGAGCATTTTTGCATAGACTGTTATGAAAGCGCTCCGCTTTATATTCCATTAGGAGGTATTCCGATGTCCGATCAATGCAAAGTAGACGCCGTGAGCGACCTGAGCCTGCGGGAGGCCGTCTGCATCCATACCAAGAAAATCTGTGACGCGTGTATCGACAAGGACTGCATCGAGGACCTGCGGGTGTTTCTGACCCAGGACTCCCAGACCATCCTGGAGCAGGCTACCAACGTCAAGGCCCGCAGCGCAGAGCTCTTGCACGTCGCCCTGGACGTGGAGCCGGTCCAGTTCAACACCGGCCACTACACGGTGGACATTACTTACTACTACCGCATTCTGGTGGACGCCATTGTCTGCGGGACGCGGCCGTGCACCATCTGCGGCCTGGCGGTGTTCTCCAAGCGGGTGATCCTCTGCGGCGGCGAGGGCAGCGCCAAAATCTTCACCAGCAAGTGCGTCTCGGGCGGTCCGGACCGTCATCAGATGATGAACTGCAACAAGCCCGACGCCGTGGTGGAGGTGGTGGACCCCATGGTCCTGGCCAGCAAGGTGGTCGAGGTGTGCAACTGCTGCTGCAGCGACAACACCAACGTGGACCTGCCGCCCTTCATCTGCGGCTGCTTCGACGGCGACCTGGTGCTCAGCGGTGAGGCGCGCCGGCTGTATGTGACCATCGGCCAGTTTTCCATCATCCGCATGGAGCGGGACACCCAGCTCCGCATTCCCAGCTACAGCTACTGCATTCCCACCAAGGACTGCTCTGCCACCGGCTCCAGCAGCGACGAGAACCCCTGTGACATGTTCAGCAAGATCAAGTTCCCCGTGGCGTCGTTCTTCCCGCCCTGCGGCGACGGCGAGTGCGGCAGCGTCGGCGGGACCAGCACAGGCTGCGGCTGCGGCAGCGTCGGCGGCACGTCCACCGGCAATGGGTGCGGCAACACCTGTAATAACACCTGCAGCACCTGCCGGCCCTGCCGGTAAGCATCCGATTTCCGGCGACCGAAAAGGCCGGGGGCATAGCCCCCGGCCTTTCTGCGCGGGAACTCGGGAGCGGCAGGCCCGGTGAGTCTGCGCCGGCTTCCGGCGAAGTCGCAATATCCGCTTCTCCGTGTCATACCTGAGCCGCCCAGGACAGCCGTGCGGCGGAGCAGAACGCCGCCGGGATGGCTGCTCCACAACGGGATCTGCGGACGTTTTCCAGGCTGCTGCGGCCTTAAAATCAGTGAAGATACCTCCTGGTGCACCTCATCTTCGACAGCTTCATCAAAAATTCTGCCAATTGCAAAAAATTCGTTGAGTATTTTGCAAATCTATTGTAGAATAGACCTAGATATCCAATAAAGGAGGTCTCGACATGGCAGACGTAGATTATGAGCGCGATGAACAGATGCTGGAAGCGCGGCGTCTCAAGCGCCTGGAGATGAGAAGAAAGCGCATGATCCAAAAGCGTATCACCCTGGGTGTGGCGCTGCTGGTGCTGGTCGTGCTGGTGGTTGTGATCGTCCGGTCCTGCGGCGGCGATACGCCTGAGACGGAAAACGCCGATCCGCCTCCCACCGTTCCGGAGAACAACGTGCAGCTGCCCGTGGAGCCGGAGCCGAAGACCTCCACGGCCACCTTGGCTGCCGTGGGCGATATCATGGTCTATGATTCCCAGCTGGAGGACGCCAGGAAGGACGACGGGACCTACGATTTTCTCCCCTGCTTTGCCCCTGTGGGCGACCTGCTGGCCGCCGCCGATATCACCGTGGGCAATTTTGAGGCCAACTTCGCCGGCTCGCCCTACTCCGGCAAGCCTGATTTCCGCGCGCCGGAGGACCTGGCCAAGACGCTGGGGGGCCTGGGTTTTGACATCCTCCAGACCGCCAACACCTACAGCATCCAGAACGGCATCGAGAGCGGTCTGACCAACACCATCAATGTCATCCGCGGCGCGGGCATGGACACCCTGGGTACCTACCTCTCGGCGGAGGATCGGGACGAGAACCAGGTGGTGCTCAAGGAGGCCAATGGCATCAAGGTCGCCTTCATCGCCTTCACCAAGGGCCTCAACAGCCTCTCGGTGCCGGAGGACAAGAGCTATTGCGTGGACTTGATGTACACCGATTACAACACCAATTTCAGCAACGTCAACCGCGCAGCCCTGACCTCCGCCGTGGAGAAGGCCAAGGGGCTGGAGCCGGACGTGATCGTTGCGATGCTCCACTGGGGCAGCGAGTATGTGGTCCAGCCCAGCGCCTCGCAGAATGAGGTGGCGGAGCTGCTCATCAACGCCGGCGTGGACGTGATTTTGGGGACGCACCCCCACGTGGTGGGCCCCATGGAGCAGAGAACCGTGACCGTGGACGGCCAGGAGAAGAACGTGTTCATCGCCTACTCCCTGGGCAACTTCATGGCCGCCATGGGCCGCGACGACCCGTATCTGGAGGAGAGCGTGATCCTGAACCTGGAGTTCACCAAGGACCAGAACGCCGGGACCACCACCATCTCCGCGGTGAACTATGTGCCCGTCTACCAGTTCGACAACGGTGAGGGCGCCATCAACCGCTATGAGGTCCGCAGCGCCTACGACGTGCTGGCCAGCGACCCGGATGAGGACACCAAAAAGCTGATGGAGGACACCATCGCGCTGCTGAAAACCAATACGGCCTCGGCTTTCGACCGGGGGAACTGACGGAGGGACGCCGGGATGAAGCGGACAGATTACATCAGCTGGGACGAGTATTTCATGGGCGTGGCCATGCTGGCGGCGCGGCGGAGCAAGGACCCCAATACCCAGGTGGGGGCGTGTATCGTGAGTCCGGAGAACATCATTCTCTCCACCGGCTATAACGGCCTCCCCAAGGGGTGCAGCGACGACGAGTTCCCCTGGGCCAGGGAGGGGGCAGAAACCAAATACCCCTTTGTGGTCCACGCGGAGCTGAACGCGATTCTCAACTGCAACGGCAAGTCGCTGGTGGGGTCGAAGATGTACGTGGCGCTGTTCCCCTGCAACGAGTGCGCCAAGGCCATCATCCAGAGCGGCATCCGGGAGGTAATCTACCTTTCCGACAAGTATGCCGCGTCGGCGGCCACCCTGGCGTCCAAGCGCATGCTGAATGCGGCAGGCGTCGCCTGCCGCCGGCTGAGAACGGAGCTGGAGAAGATCATTTTGGATTTCCGGGTAGAGGCGTAAAACACGGTGAGACCGGAACTGCGGGGTAGGTGTACAGTATCCCCTTTGTCCAGGACAAAGTGAAATACAGACAGAAAGAAGATCGCCAATGTATGAAAGGGGATCGGGAGAGGTACTCGGAGGACTGTTGCGTAGAATTCATTGGGAGAAAGTTTAGGCCTTGTTTGAAAAATGTCAACATGCCCAAACGACGGCTCTTTTTCCGTCTGGGCGGTACAATTTTCCCTTGAAATCCGTCAGGATTCCTGCGGGAAAATTGTTTGCCAGACGAAAAAATCCATCGTCGCTGGGCACATTGCCATTTATCAAACAAGGCCTAGCCAGCTGCCACGGATAGCGGTCGTGATTGCAATAGTCGATCCAGTCATCCATGATTGCGCTGACCTGGTCGAAAGTCCCGCAGTCAGACAGGTCGATTTTGTCTTTCCTATGAGCGAAGAAGCTCTCCTGCGGAGCATTGTCCCAGCAATTGCCCCGGCGGGACATAGACTGCCGCAGGCCGCTGTCTTTGACGATTGGGATGAAACGCAGGCTGCTGTAGTGGCAGCCCTGGTCGCTGTGAATCAGCGTTTGCGCATCCAGTGAAAGGCCGTGCTCCTGAATCAGGATATTGACCGTTTCAAGAACAAGGTCTAATGCAAGAGATAGACTGAGGACATCAGCCAGGACTTGCTTTGTATAGGCGTCCAGGATCGTGGACAGATAAACAAAAAATGCCGTGATAACTCTGCTGTAAACAGATTTGTTTCTGCCTGACTTCATGTGTATACGGGCTATCCCATATGGGCTGAAGCGGCTGCTTTTCCTCGTCCACAGTTTGGTTTTCTGCCCCTTGCTCCGTGTCCGCTTTATGGGGTACATTTTACCAGCAGCGTCCGGTAGCGGTCAAGGCAGCGGAGGATGGCGGTGGATCAGCTTGTAGGGCCGCATGGCCGGGGGAGAGGGCGGTCGGGGCTCAGAATTTGGTCGCTCCTTTGGGCGGTATTTTTCCTATTCTACCATTCCCAGGAACGCCTTATCAACGCAGGGGACGTAGACGGTGAAGCCATGGTGTTCTACCTCGCCGTCATTCTGCGGCGCAGTGTGCCAGACGGCGGGCAGCAGCAGCACACGGTCGTCCGCAGGGTCGGCAAAGACCTCGGCGGACCCGGTGTTGCAGGAGAGTATGCCGTCCGGCACCGTATCCAGCCCCGAGAACGCTGCCGTCCCCAGGGAGACAAAGCCCGCCGGCAGCGCCCCCTCGATCCGCGGGCCGTAAGCGTCCAGCAGGTCGGGGTAGTCCTCCGCGCCCAGCAGCGGCTCATAGAGCCGCCCCTCCCGGCAGATGAGGTCCCGGCCCCGGAGGCGGCTGTCCACGTAGCGGACGTATTCGTGGTGCGGCGGAGCGGGATTCAAGGTGCCGCTCTCGTCCACGGTGCCGTCGGTGTACACCTCCTGCCAGACGTAGACCCACTCCGGCGTCCTGGCGCTGGCGTAGAAGGGACCGTTTTCGCTCTCTCCGACGTAGGCGTAGCCCGCCGGCAGCGCCGGCTCCATGGCGAGATAGGAGGAGACAATGTAGGTCCGTCCGTCCCATTCCACATGGGGCGGCATATCTCTGGTGTCGAGCGCCGGTGTCCGGGGCCGCAGGGTGAGCGCCGCGGCGGCGAGCACCAGGCACAGGCAGGCCGCGGCGGCGTACCGGACCCAATGGACCCGCCGGGGCGGCGTCCGGGCGGCCAGGATCAGCTCGTCGTCCAGGCCGGACATGGCTTGCAGCAGAAGCTCGGCTTTCATGGGGTGATGCCCTCCTTTTCCAAATGGGTTCGCAGCTGCTTTCGCATCCGGTGCAGCAGCGATGTGACCTGGCTCTCGCTGCGCCCGCATTCCCGGGCGATATCCCGGATGGGGGCAAGGTACCAGTAGCGGCGGAGAAAGATGTGCCGCCGCAGGGGCGGCTGGGCGGTGAGAAACGATTGGATGGCGGCAGTGAGCGCTGCTTCCTCCACGGCACGGAGGGTGTCCGCCGAGGCGGGCACGCTCTCGCCCAGCTCCGAGAGGGCCAGCGCCGTCTGCCCACCGCCGCGCTTCTCCGCGCCCAGGCTCCGGAAGCGGTTGAGCGCCAGATTGCGGGTGAGCCGCCCCAGATACGCGGCCAGCCGCCGGGGCCGCTGGGGCGGGATGGAGCGCCAGGCGGCGAAATAGGCGTCGCTGACGCACTCCTCGGCGTCCTCGTGGCTGGGCAGGATATTCCGGGCGATGGCGCGGCAGTAAGGCCCGTAGGCCCTGTCCGTGGCGGTGATGGCGCCCTCGTCCCGGGCCAGGTAGAGCGCGAGGATGGCTTGGTCTTCCATGGGAATTCCTCCTTTCACCTATAAAGACACCAAAGAGCGGAATTTCTTGCAAGAAAAGAGAGAATTGCTTCGGCAATTCTCTCTTTTGGCTTTTTTCAGCTGTGGAGCCGGAGGCTCTCCTCCGGGGTCATGCAGAAATACGTATCGTCCACGCCCCAGCTCTGGTCGCCCCAGGTGACGTCCAGGTGGTAGCCGACACCGTCCAGCGTGGCGACGGTCCAGATATGGTTGTCGCCGCTGTAGGTGGCGCAGGGGATGCCCTCCAGCTTCAAAAAGATGTTGTAGGCGCCGGTGTAGCCCTGGCAGACGGCCAGACCGTTGCAGAGCGCGCCGTAGGCGGTGCGGGAGATGTCGTTGTAGCCGTAGTCATAGTCGCAGTGGGCGCAGAGGTAGTCGAAATATACCCGGGCGATCTCCTGCTGGTTCATGCCCAGGCGCAGCGAGCCGTCGGCCCAGAACTGGTCGTGGAGGGCGATGGCCCGCTGGAGCGCCGCGTTCCGGTCGCCGCCGTTGGGATTGCGGAAGGTGAGGGTCACGCGGCCGGAGGAGTTGTAGCTGTAGCGGAGGTTGCTGTAGCACTGCTCGGGGTAGAGCATGGAGGCGTCCATGTAGTGCTCCATCATGGCATCCACGTTGGCCGCCGAGGCGGTGCAGCCGGTCAGGTAGACCTGGATGGAGGTCAGGTTGTTCCGGAAGGCGTAGCGGATGTTGTTGGCCACGGCCTTGAGGTCGTCCCGGGTGTGGGAGGCGTAGAACACCGCCTCGCCGGGGACGAAGCTGGAGTAGGTGGCCCCCTTGGCAGAGTAGAGCGCCGTCATGTCCCAGCCAGGGGTGACGCGGAGCTCCGGGTCCACCAGCCGGGTGAGCATGGCCGCCAGCTCGCTGCGGGAGATGGTGCCGGCGGGGCGGAAGGAGCCGCGGCTGTCGGAGCCGGCGGCGATGCCCCAGCGGTAGAGATCCAGGATCTCCGCGGCGCAGGGCGTCGCGCTGGTGACGTCGGCGATGTAGCGGCCGGAATTGTGGGCGGTGAGCACCAGATCGGCGTTGCGCCCGTCGAATTCCGTCACCGGCAGCACCCGGGCCAGCAGGTACGCCACCTGCGCCCGGGTGGCCGGACGGGTGAGCAGGGCGTCGAACCGGGCGTCCACCACGCCGCTGTCCTTCAGATATTGCACGTAGGGCGCGTACCACGCCTGACCGGGGGCCTCGTACTGGGCGGGGCCGGCGGCGGCGTCGCCCAGGTAGTAGGCGCTGTGGACGCGGGCGGTGAAGCTCATGGCCTCGGCCAGGGTAACGCTGCTCTGCGCGCCGAACCGGCTGGCGCTCTGACCGTCGGTGAGGCCCAGCTCATAAAGGGCGGCTACGTTGTCGTAGTACCACGCCCCGGCGGGCACGTCGGCAAAGCGGCCGTCGTAGGCGCGCACGGGGGCGAAGCGCTCCAGGCTGCCGGCGGCCTGGGCCGTCAGAGGCAGGAGCGTCAGCAGCAGGCAAAGGGTGAGCAGGGTGGAGATAAGTCTTTTTCGCATGATTTACTCCTTATTTTTCTGGAAAATCGTGTCATTTGCCAGATTTTCGTAGTATTTCGCCAGAGCGCTGTGGTCGCAGCCGCCCAGGCCCCGGGCGTGGAGGACCTGGAGCATCTCCATCACCGAGGCCGCCAGCGGCAGCGGCGCGCCGCACTGGTGGGCGGTGTCCAGGGCGTTCTGGAGGTCCTTGATGTGCAGGTCGATTTTGAAGCCGGGGTCGGTGCGGTTTTCCACCATCATCGGCCCCTTGGCGTCCAGGACCGCGCTGCCGGCCAGCCCGCCGCGGATGGCCTCCAGCACCGCCGCCGGGTCCGCGCCGGCCCGCTTGGCCAGAAGAAGGCCCTCGGCCAGGGCGGCGATGTTGGCCGCGACGATCACCTGATTTGCCAGCTTGACTGTGTTGCCCGCGCCCACCTCGCCGCAGCGGGCGGCGCTGCTGCCCATGGCCAGAAGCAGGGGTCTGCAGCGGTCAAAGACCGCCTGCCTGCCCCCCACCATGAAGCTGAGGGTGCCGTCGATGGCCTTTGGCTCGCCGCCGGAGACCGGGGCGTCCAGCATCTCCACACCCTTCTCCGCCAGCGCCGCCGCGATCTCCCGGCTGACCGCGGGACTGATGGAGCTCATGTCGATGAACACCTGCCCCGGGCGCATCCGCGCCGCCAGGCCGTCGGGACCCAGCAGCACCTCCCGGACCTGCGGGCCGTTGGGGAGCATGGTGAAAATGACCTCGCACGCCGCCGCCAGTTCCTCCCGGGAGGCCGCCCGCGCGCCGCAGGCGGCCAGCTCGTCCACCGGACCGCGCGAGCGGCTGTTGACCCAGAGCTCGTATCCGGCCTTCAAAAGATTCCTGGCCATGGGCCGGCCCATGATGCCAAGTCCGATAAATCCAACCCGCATAGCCGCCCTCCTCACTGCCGCAGCAGCGCCACGGCCACGTCGTTGACGTTGGTGCCGGTGGGGCCGGTGAGAATGAGACCGTCCACAGCCTGGAGGGCGTGGTAGGCGTCGTTATCGGCGAGGACGGCGTGGAGGTCCAGGCCATGGGCCTTCAGCGCAGCCAGGGTCCCGCCGTCGGCATAGCCGCCGGCGGCGTCAGTGGGGCCGTCGGTGCCGTCGCTGCCTACGGAGAACACCGCCGTGCCCGCAAGGCCCTCCAGCCCCGCCGCCGCGGCCAGGGCCAGCTCCTGATTGCGCCCGCCCTTGCCCTTGCCGGTGAGATGCACCACGGTCTCGCCGCCGGCGATATAGGCCAGGGACTTTCCGTCCCCGGCATGGGTCTTGAGAATGGAGGCCAGGAAGCTGCCGGCCTCCCGGGCCTCGCAGCAGAGCTGGTCGGTGAGCAGCACCGGCGTATAGCCCAGATTCTCCGCCGCCCTGGCCGCGGCGGCGCACAGCTCACGGACCGAGCCGGTGATCTGGGTGGTCACATTGCCCAGGTCCTTGGGCGTCTCCTCCTCCAGAAGGGCCAGCGCGGCAGGGGAGAGGGAGAGGCGGTATTTTTCCACGATGGCCCGGGCCTGGGCGCAGGTGGAGGCGTCGGGGTAGGCCGGCCCGCTGGCAATCATGTCCAGAGGGTCGCCCAGAATGTCGCTGAGGACGATGGAGAACACCTGCGCCGGCGCACAGGCCTGGGCGAACCGCCCGCCCTTGACTGCCGAGAGGCGCTTGCGGATGGTGTTCATCTCTACGATGTCCGCCCCGCAGGCCAGCAGCTGCCGGGTGATGTCCTGGAGCTCCGTCCCGGGGATCCGCGGCTTTTCAAAGAGCGCGCTGCCGCCGCCGGAGAGCAGGAAGAGCACTGTGTCGGTGGCCTCCAGCCCCGAGACCAGGTTCAGCGCCGCCTGCGCGCCGGCGAAGGAGTTCTCGTCGGGCACCGGGTGGCCTGCCTCGCGGCAGTCGAAATTGGCGATGGGGCCTAAAACGTGGTCATATTTTGTGACCACCACGCCCCGCTCGATGCGGTCGCCCAGGCAGCCGCGGGCGGCCTTGGCCATCTGCCACGCGGCCTTGCCCGCCGCCACCAGCAGCACCCGCCCCGGGAATTCCCGCCCCGCCAGGGCGCGGGCCACGGCCTCGTCCGGCTGTACCGCCTGGATGGACGCCGAGACGATGGCCTGGGCGTGGGAATGCAACAGCTGATCCATTGGAAATTTCCTCCTTGTTCATATCAAAGAGGCAGGACGGCCCGTGCCGCCCTGCCCCATTCGGTCAGGTGCTTACAGGAACAGAGACAGAACGAAGATTTCAATCATGGCCGCGATGCCCAGCACCAGGGTGCCCAGGGTCTGGGTTTTGTAGCCCTGCTCGGGGGTCATCTCGCCGAAGTTGGTGACCACCCAGAAGTAGGAGTCGTTGGCGTGGGACACAGTCATGGCGCCGGCGCCGATGGCCATGACGGCCAGGGCCGCGCGGACCGGGGTGCCCAGCCCCAGGGCGGGCAGCAGCGGCGCGACGATGCCGGCGGTGGTGGTGATGGCCACGGTGGAAGAGCCCTGGGCGGACTTCAGGATCGCCGCCAGCAGGAACGGGAAGAGGATGCCCACGGCTCCCAGGACGTTGGAGTTGGAGGTGATGAAGTCGACCATGCTGGTGGAGGAGATCACCTTGCCCAGCACGCCGCCGGCGGCGGTGACGAAGAGGATGGGGCCGACGGTCTTGAGGGTCTCGTTGGTGACGTTGTAGAAGTCAGCCATCTTCCGGGAGGTGCCCATCTGTATGACCGCGAAGATGGTGCCGACGATCAGCGCGATGACAGGCTTGCCCAGGAAGTCGAAAATGGCGAACAGCGTGCCGGTCCAGCCGGCCATGGAGGCGATGGAGCCCAGAGCCATCAGGAGGATGGGCACCAGGATGGGGGCGACGGCGTTGAGGCCGCCGGGGAGCTTGCCGTACTCCGCCACCAGCTGCTCGTAGGTCTTGGTGACCTTGGAAGCGTCGGTGCTGGTCTCATCGGCGCTCTTGACCTTCCTGCCGATCATTTTGGCGAAGAAGTAGCCGGCCGCCAGCGGCAGAATGGAGCACAGCAGGCCCAGGCCCATGACCATCAGCAGATTGCCGCCGACGCCCAGGGTGTTGGCAGCGGCAATGGGACCGGGCGTGGGCGGGATGAATACGTGGGAGATATACAGGCCCACGGAGAGCGCCACCGTCATGGCGACGCTGGAGGTGCCGGTCCGCTTGACCATGGCCCGGCGGATGGGGTCGAGGATGACGAAGCCGGAGTCGCAGAACACCGGAATAGAGACCACCCAGCCCATCAGCTCAATGGCGATTTCAGGATGGTTTTTGCCCACCAGCTTCACGATCATGTCCGCCAGCTTCAGCGCCGCGCCAGTTTTCTCCAGGATGGAACCGATGAGGGCGCCCAGGATGATGACGATGCCGATGCTGCTGAAGGTGCCGGAGAAGCCGGCGCCGATGACGTTGGGGATGGAGCTGATCTTGGTCCCGTCCTCCAGGGTTACGTCCGTCAGCGGGATGCCCGCCAGCAGGGCCAGGATCAGCGAGACCGCCATGATGGCCAGGAACGGATGCACCTTGAACTTGGAGATCGCCACGATCATCACGACGATTGCCAGGACAAATGCGATGATAAGAGCAATACCTTCCATTTGAACAATTTCCTCCTTCTCTTTTTGTGCAGAGTGCCAAACTGATGCGGTCTGCACACCCTGCGCGTTTGTACTGATTTTACAACCAAAGCGGGGATTTTGCAAGTGGTTTTTTTGCAGGATTTTGTCTTTCTTTTGTGATTCTTTGGATTGGACGGCATCATTCGGGCGCTCTGTGCAGCAGTCTCTGCTTCCAGACGCGGATGCGGGCCATGCGGCGGCTGGTCAGCAGCGCGCCCAGCAGCAGCATCCCGAACACGATCCCCAGCGCCATGGAGGACACGGCCTCTCCCACGCCCGACCGGCCCAGGCCCAGGACATCCAGGACACCGTAGAGCACAAACGCCCCGATGGCCAGCAGGAAGAGCCCGCAGATGCGCCGCGACAGCCGCGCCTGATCCTGCCGCTGGTAGTCCGCCACCCGCAGCAGCGTTTCTGTGCTTGGCTGCTGCGCAGCCGGGTCCGGCCTTCGCTGGCCGTCGAGGAATTTCTCCAGGGTGATCTGGTAGTATGCTGTCAGCTCCAGAACCAGGTCGAGATCCGGCAGATTCACGCCGGTCTCCCAGCGGGAGACGCTCCGGTTGGTCACGCCCAGCAGCTCTGCCAGCTGCGTCTGGGTCAGGCCCCGCTCCAGCCGCAGCGTCCGTAAAAATTTTCCGATTTTCGGTTGATCCATGTCAGCCGCCTCCTTTTTTGCCCCCAGCATACTGCTTCCCGGCCCGTTTGTACAGGACGCGGCGCGGGATTTTCCAAAATTCCGGCGGGACTTGCGCCGGGGGGCGGGGTATATTATAATGAAGAAACCAAAAAGCGCGGAGGGAAACGCAATGGACAAAATTCGCAGAAAGGCCGTCACCATGGCCGATGTGGCCGCGGCCGCGGGCGTCTCGGTGACTACGGTCTCCCACGTCATCAACCAGACTGCCAGCATCTCCGGTGAGACCTGTGACCGGGTGCGCCAGGCCATCAACCGCTTGGGCTATCGTCCGCCCGCCTCCGCCGACCTCAACCAGGGGCGGCGCATTATCGGCGTCTTTGCCCCTGAGATCTCCAATGAGTTCTATGCCCGTTCTCTCCAGGCCATCATCGACGAGGCGGAGGAGCACGATTACGCGGTGCTTCTCTGCTCCCTCCAGCACCGCCACCGGGCCGAGGTCAGCTATATCCGCAGTCTTTTGCAGTGCGGCGTCCGGGGCCTCATCTTCTTCGGCGGGGCCGACGACGACGAGCGGCAGATCCTCAGCGCCGCGCGCCGCGCGCCGGTGGTGCTGGGAGACCGGCGTCTGCCCAACGCGCCGGTGGACACGGTGGGCGTGGACAATTCCGGCGTCATGCGCCGCATGGTGACGCGGCTGGCCCGGGCGGGCTACACGCGTCTGGGCTACGTGGCCGAGGACCTCATCATGTCCAATACCCGCGACCGGTATCTGGGCTTCTGCCAGGGCATGGAGGAAAACGGCCTGAGCCTGGAGAAAAAGTGGGTGTTCCTCCGCCCGGAGCTGCGGCTGCGCAAGGCGGAGGAGGCCCATCGCTTCTTCCTGGAGCTGCTGGACAGCGGCGCGGCCCTGCCCCAGGTGCTGCTGACCAGCAGCGACCTGATCGCCATGGGCATCATCGCCGCCTTCCGCGCCCGGGGGCGGAAGGTGCCCCAGGAGATGGGCGTGGTGGGCTTCGACAACATCTCCCTGGCCGCCTACTGCGACCCGCCCCTGACTACCGTGGCCCAGGACATGGAGCAGCTGGGCAAGACCTGCTTCCAGGTCCTCCTGGGCCGCATGGAGGACGCCGCCCGCTCGCCCCGGGAGACTGTCATCCGCGCCAAAATCGTCGTCCGGGAGTCGGTACGCCTGTGAGTCGGTTTTCAGCGGCTAATTTTCATTAATTTTAATTGCCGGACCGCTGTCCGCTGACGCCATTTGTTTTGGAGCTGGCGGGGGAAAACCCCGTCAGTCAATGAAAAAACTGCACAAATTTACGAAAATAAACTTGTGAAAAATGCCATGTGCCACAGGCTGTCCCGGTCTGTGTGCAATGAAAAATAATGAAAATTATGGAATTCAACGGATTCCGGTTGAAAAATGCGGCGGAAATCGATATGATGAAAGGACAGAGGGCCGACGCGCGCTGCCGGCATAAGGAGTGTTGAATTTGTATATTCCCCAGGATAAAACCGTGATCCAGCATTATCAGGACGCCAAGGCGCTGTTTGCGGCCTACGGCGTGGACACCGAACAGGCTATCGAGACCTTTTCCCAGGTGGGCATCTCCATCCACAGCTGGGCCGGAGACGACGTGAAGGGCCTGGAGCACTTCGAGAACGTCCACTCCGAGAACACCGTCACCGGCAACTACCCCGGCGCGGCTCGGTCCGGCGATGAGCTGCGCCAGGACCTGGCCCAGGCTATGCGCCTGTCCCCCTGCACCCACCGGCTGGGCCTCCAGAGCATGTACGCCGAGCCGAAAACGCCCACCGAGCGCTGCGACTACGGCGTGGAGGACTTCCGCGCCTGGATCGACTTCGCCAAGGCGCACAGGATGGGCGCGGACTTCAACGTGTCTTATTTCACCCACCCGATGATGAAGGACGGCTGCTCCCTGGCCTCCCCGGACGACGAGGTCCGGGCCTACTGGGTCAAGGCCGGCGTCAACGGCCGCCGCATCTGCGAGGCCATGGGCAGGGAACTCAACTGCACCGTGTTCAACAATACCTGGACCCCCGACGGCGTCAAGGACAACACCGCCGACCGCATGGGCTACCGGGCGCGCTTGAAGGACTCCCTGGACAAAATCTACGCCGAGCCGCTGGATCAGCGGTACCTGCGCGACTGCATGGAGGGCAAGGTGTTCTCCATCGCCAACGAGTGCTTCACCGCCGGCTCCCACGACTTCTATATCGCCTACGCCGCCAAGAACAACCTGGGCCTGACCATCGACACCGGCCATTTCCATCCCACGGAGAATTTCGCGGATAAGATCTCGGCGGTCTATCCCTTTGTCAACGGCATCATGTTCCACCTCTCCCGGGGCGTCCGCTGGGACTCCGACCATACGCTCATCCAGGACGACGGCCTCTATCAGGTGTTCCAGGAGATCAAGCGGGCGGACCTCATCGGGAAGAATATCTGCGTGGGCCTGGACTTCTTCGACGCCCAGGTCAACCGGGTTACGGCGTGGGTCTGCGGCCTGCGGGCGGCGGGCAAGGCGCTGCTCTCGGCGCTGCTGGAGCCGACGCACCTCCTCCAGGAGGCTGAGGCTGCCGGCAATCTGGGCCGCCGCATGGCGCTGCTGGATGAGTGCAAAAATATGCCCGTCAACGCCGTTTGGGATTATCTGTGCCTGCAAAAGGGCGTAACGGTGGGCGCCTCCTGGCTGGACGAGATGGACCGCTATGAGCGGGAGGTCCAGTTCAAGCGTAAATCATAAGAAAGTTTCGCCGGCCTTTTCAAAGGCCGTGGGGGCCGGGGCAAAGCCCCGGCGGACCCGTCCATGGATCGTGTTCATCTCCCTGCGGGGAGTGAATAGAAAAAAACAATTTTTGGAGGAATCGAAATGAAGAAGATCATCGCACTGCTCCTGGTCCTGGTCATGATGTTCTCTCTGGCCGCCTGCGGCGGCGGGGACGACACCACGCCCGCGGCGGGCGATCAGCAGCCTGCCCAGAACACCGGCGACGCGGCCAAGCCCGCCGAGAACGACAGCAAGGACGACGGCGGCGACGCCCCCGCCCCCAGCGCTGACAGCGCCGACTGGGAGATCGTGGTCGTGCCCAAGGACTCCTCGAACCCCTGGTTCGTGCGGATGAAGGTCGGCGTGGACGAGTATCAGGCGGAGACCGGTCTGAACGTCTACCAGAAGGGCACCGATCAGATCGACGCCACGCTCCAGGCGCAGCTGGTGGAGGACCTGATCGCCCAGGGCGTCAGCGCCATCTGCGTGGTCCCCGTTGACATCCAGTCCATCGACCCGGTCCTGAAGAAGGCCCGCGACAACGGCATCGTCGTCATCGCCCACGAGGGTTCCGCCCTGGAGAACGTGGACTACGACATCGAGGCGTTCTCCAACGCCGGCTACGGCCAGTTCATCATGGATAACCTGGCCGAGGCCATGGGCGAGGAGGGCCTGTACACCACCATGGTGGCCGACGTGACCAACGGCTCCCATAACGAGTGGGCCGACGCCGGCGTCGAGTACCAGAAAACCGCCTATCCCAACATGACCCTGCTGGAGGACCAGCCCCGCGTGGAGTCCCACGACAACGGCGACACCGCTTATAACGTTGCCAAGGAGCTGTTCAAGGCGTATCCCGACCTGAAGGGCATCATGGGTACCTCTTCCTTTGACGCCCCGGGTGTGGCACGCGCCATCGAGGAGCTGGGCCTGGTTGACAAGGCCTTCACCTCCGGCACCGGCATGCCCGCCGACAACGCGGCGCTGCTGAAGTCCGGTGTCATCAAGTCCCTGACGCTGTGGGATCCCGCTATGGCCGGCAAGGCCATGATCTCCCTGGCGACTAAGGTGCTCGCCGGCGAGACCATCGGCGACACCGTGGACCTGGGCGTGGACGGCTATACCGCCATGACCTTCCGCGAGGGCAGCACCACGGTCCTGGAGGGCCAGGGCTGGATCACCATCAACGCGGAGAACGTTGACAGCTTCGGCTTCTAAAATTCCATCAAGCGATACCCGCCGGGCGGGCCCTTCGGCCCGTCCGGTCACGGCGTTTCCGGCGCATCGGCGTGCGCCCCGACAACTTTGGGCGGCCCGACCCGCCCACACTGGAGGTGCTCCATGGCACAAGCATTATTGAAGGTAACGGATATCAACAAATCCTTCGCCGGCGTCCACGCGCTGAAAAATGTCTCCCTGGAGATTATGCCGGGCGAGATTCACTGCCTGGCCGGTGAGAACGGCTGCGGCAAGTCCACTCTCATCAAGATCATCTCCGGCGTCTACGAGCGGGATGCCGGCACCGTGGAGTTCGACGGCAGGTCCCTGGGGAAGATCACCCCCATCGACGCCATCATGAACGGCATCCAGGTGATCTACCAGGATTTCTCCGTGTTTCCCAACCTGACGGTGATGGAGAACCTGGCGCTGAACACCGAGCTGGCCGCCAAGCGGCGGATCGTCAGCCGCAGGCGCATGCGGCAGATCGCCGAGGAGGCGGTGGCCAAAATTGATTTCCAGGTGGACCTGGACGCGCTGGTGGGCACGCTTTCCGTGGCGGAAAAGCAGATGGTTGCCATCAGCCGCGCGCTGATGTTCAACGCCAAGCTCATCATCATGGACGAGCCCACCACGGCCCTGACCAAGAAGGAGGTCCAGGCCCTCTTCCGCATCATCCTGAAGCTGAAGGAACAGGGCATTGCCATCCTTTTCGTCTCCCACAAGCTGGACGAGGTCTTTGAAATTTCTGAGCGCTTTACCATCTTCCGCTCCGGCGAGCTGGTGGTCACCGGCAATACCAAGGAGCTGGACGACCAGAAATTCACCTTCTACATGACCGGCCGCGAGTTCAATCACGACACCTTCCAGGCCGATCAGGTCACCGACCAGCCCATCCTGGAGCTGCAGAGCCTGAGCCTGGAGGGCCACTTCGCCGATATCAGCTTCCAGCTGCGCGGCGGCGAAATTCTGGGCATCACCGGTCTTCTGGACTCGGGCCGCACGGAGCTGGCCTTGTCCATGTTCGGCCTCAAGCCGGCTACCTCCGGCAGGATCCTCCGCGGCGGGCAGGAGGTTTCCATCCGCAGCGTCCAGGAAGCCATCTCTCAGCGCATCGGCTTCATCCCGGAGGACCGCCTCTCCGAGGGCCTGTTCCTGGAGCAGTCCATCGCCGACAACATCGCCGTCTCCGAGATCGACCATATGCGCGGCGCCGCCGGCGTCTTTGACCGGAGGAAGTACCAGGCGGAGGTGGACCAGTGGGTGAAGGAGCTGGCCATCAAGACGCCGGACGCCGCCAACGCCGTGTCCACCCTCTCCGGCGGCAACCAGCAGCGGGTGGTGCTGGCCAAGTGGCTGGCGTGCCATCCCGAGGTACTGATCCTCAACGGCCCCACCGTGGGCGTGGACATTGGCTCCAAGCACGATATCCACGCGATCCTCCAGCGCCTGGCGCGGGAGAACGGCATGGGCATCATCATCATCTCCGACGACCTGCCCGAGGTGCTGCAGAATTGCTCCCGGGTGCTGGTCCTCAAGGACGGCAGGATCACCCTGGAAGCCCCCACCGAAGGCCTCCAGGAAGCCGAGATCCTGGCGCACATGATGTAAGGAGGGACCGGAAAGATGCAGAAAAAATTGAAAAAACTGGCCGGCCGCACAGAATTGTATGTATTTTTAATCATCGTGGCCCTGGCGATCCTGATCCAGGCCAAGTCCGGGCAGTTCTTCACCAGCAACAACCTGGTGGATATCGCCTCGGCGCTGATTGTGCCGGGCATCTTCGCGGTGGGGGCGTTCATGGTGCTCATCTCCGGCGGCATCGACGTCTCCTTCCCGGCGCTGGCCTCCCTGACGGCCTACGCCACCACCAAGCTGCTCCTGGACGCCGGGTACGAGGGCGGCGTGTGGCTGCCGGTGCTGGCGGCCCTGGCCATCGGCGCGGTGCTGGGGGCATTCAACGGACTGTTCGTCGGCTGCTTCAACCTAAACGCCATGATTATCACCCTGGGCGCGTCCAGCGTGTTCAAGGGCTTCATGCAGGGCACCCTCCAGTCCAAGCAGCTGGCGGTGATCCCCACAGGCATGAAGGACTTCGGCACCAGCGCGCTGTTCACCGCCACCAACCCCGTCTCGGGCCTCTCCTCGCGGATGCCGGTGGCATTTCTGGGGCTGGTGATCGTGGTGGCGTTGGCGTGGTTCCTGCTGAATAAGACCTACTTCGGCCGCGGCATCTACGCCATCGGCGGCAATCCGGCCTCGGCCAAGGCCGCGGGCTTCAACGTCAAGCGGACCAAGTTCCTCCTCTATGTCATCGTGGGCATGATCTCCTCGGTGGCGGGCCTGATCCGCGTGTGCATGATGCAGCAGTGCCATCCCACCAATATGCTGGGCATGGAGATGAACATCATCGCCGGCGTGGTGCTGGGCGGCACGGCCATCACCGGCGGCGCCGGCACCCTGACCGGCTGTATGCTGGGCACGCTGCTGATCGTGCTGGTGGAGAACTCCATGATCCTCATCGGCGTCCCCACCACCTGGAAGCAGGTGTTCACCGGCGCTCTGATCGTCATCGGTACCGGCGTCTCCGCCATGCAGGTCATCCGGGCCAACAAGGCCGCGGACAAAGCCAAGATCCGGAAGGAGGCCGCGTAAATGCAAAAGCTTCAAAAAGCTGCCCGGAACAACCAGCATGTGGTCCGGCTGCTGGTTATTATGGTGTGCTGGCTGATCTTCATGGCCATCACCCGGTTCCAGAAGTTCTATACCTTCCTCAACTTCCAGACCATCGCCTCGCAGTTCCCCGAGTTCGGCCTGATGTCCCTGGGCGTCATGCTGTGCATGATCACCGGCGGCATCGACCTCAGCTGCGTGGGCGTGGCGAACCTGACAAGCATCCTCATGGCTATGCTTATGACGAAGCTGGCCGGCGGCGCGGACGCCTCCCTGGGGGGCGGCTGGTTTCCGGTGATTTTCCTGCTGGCCATGGCCATCGGCGCGCTGTGCGGGCTGTTCAGCGGCTTCCTGGTCTCCAGGATCCGGATTCCGCCCATCCTGGCGACGCTGGGCGTCAATGAGCTGCTCAGCGGCGTGTGCATCGTCCTCACTGACGGCGCGGCCTACAGCTCCTTCCCCAAGGATATGACCAATGCCCTCTCTGCCAACATCGGCGGCGTGGTGCCAGTGCGGCTGCTGGTGTTCATTGTGGCGGCGGTGGCGGTGTGGTTCATGCTGGAGCGCACCACCTACGGCCTCAAGCTCCATCTGCTGGGTACCAGCGAGAAGGTGGCTGTCTACTCCGGCCTCAAGACCAACCGGCTGCTGCTGCGGACCTATATGACCTCAGGCATTCTCTCGTCCCTGGGCGGCCTGATGATGCTGGCCACCTACGCCTCGGCCCGGGCCGACTACGGCAGTCAGTATACGCTCCAGACCATTCTGATTGTGGTGCTGGGCGGCGTCAGCCCCAATGGCGGCAAGGGCCGCATCTCCGGTGTCATTCTGGCGATTTTCGTGCTGAAGCTGCTGGAATCCGGCATCAACCGCTTCCAGAACATGTCCAGCTATTATATCTCGCTGATCTGGGGCGGCGTGCTGATTCTGGCAATGATGCTGGACTACTTCACGTCCAACAAAAGGGTGAGGAGCTGAAATATGAAACAAATTTTCGGTCAGATCGGCCGGCTCAGGCGGGAGTGCATTGAGGAGTACTGCCGCCTCCATGAGACCGACGTCCACACCGCGCGCTGGGCCGGTGTCCTGGAGACGATTCACGCCTGTCATATTCAAAATTACTCGATTTTTATTGAGGATGACGTGGTGTTCGGCTATTTTGAGTACACCGGCGAGGACTATGAGGCCGATATGGCCAGGATGGCCGAGGACCCGGCGACCCAGGACTGGTGGTCCCACACCCGCCCGTGCTTTACCAGGTATAGCGCGGACAGCAAGGAGCCGTTCTACAGCGATATGCGGCAGATTTTCCGGTTTGAATGAGGAGACGGCGGATGAAACGAGTCTTATTGGTCGGCGAGAGCTGGCATGTGCATGTGACCGAGGCGAAGGGCTTCGATACCTTCAGCTACGACTACTACGAGGAGGCCGTAGAGTATATCCAGGCGGCGCTGGAGGCCAACGGCGCGGAGTTCTGTCACATTCCCTCCCACATGGTGGAGGCAAGGTTCCCCAAGACGGTGGAGGAGCTGGCGCGGTACGATGTGGTGATGTTCTCCGACGTGGGGGCCAACACCATGAATCTGCCCATGAACGTCTTTCAGCGGCTCCAGCCCACGGTGAACAAGCTGGAGCTGGTGCGGCAGTATGTGGAGCAGGGGGGCGCGTTCGTGATGATCGGCGGCTACCTGACCTTCCAGGGCATCCAGGGCCGGGGCTGTTACAAGCGCACGGTCATTGAGGAGCTGCTGCCGGTGAGCCTTCTGGAGGGTGACGACCGGGTGGAGAGCAGCCAGGGCGTCTGCCCGCGGGTGAGCGCGCCGGACCATCCGGTGATGCAGGGCCTGCCGGAGACATGGCCGCAGATTCTGGGCTACAACCGCCTGTTGCCAAAGGTGGGCAGCGAGGTGGTGGCGACGGTGGGCGAGGATCCGCTGGTGGTCCTGGGGACCTATGGCAAGGGACGCGTGTGCGCCTACGCCACCGACTGCGCGCCCCACTGGTCTCCGGTGCCGTTCTGCACCTGGGACGGCTATCGGACGCTTTGGGGCAACCTGCTGCGGTACCTGACGGCGGAATAAGCGTTCTGGATATCCCAAAACGGGCAAAAAGTCCAATGGACTTTTTGCCCGTTTTTTTCGCTGTCACTCCGGCAGGTCATGGAAGGAGCGGACGTAGTCCGGCGGGCAGAGATGCTGCTCGGACCAGAGGACCATCGCGGAGAGGATGGGGACAAAGCTCTGTCCCAGCTCGCTCAGGGAGTATTCTACTCGCGGCGGGACCTCCGGATAGACCCGGCGGCGGAGGAAGCCGTCGCCCTCCAGCTCCCGCAGCTGGCGCGTCAGGGAGGACTGGGTGATGCCGTCCAGCCGGCGCAGCAGCTGCCCGAACCGCTGGACGCGGTAGCAGGCCACATACCAGAGAATCAGCAGCTTCCATTTGCTGCCCAGCGCCGCCTGGACACGGCTCATAGGCTCGCACCGGGCAAGCATCTCCGCGTTATTGAACTTCGTTTCCGACATTTTAGGACCTCCTTCATGGGAACATTCCGGTGCATGGTATCAAAAATCGTACTATTGCGAAAAAATGTGCGTACTTGCGCCGCGGCCGCGCCGGTGGTATCCTGGAGGCGGATCAGATAGAAAGGAGACGATTGGATGCACTTTGACGGAACCATCTGGCGGCCGCCCTACGAGGCCGGATCGCTGCTGCTCCAGGCGACTGCGGGCTGCACCCACCACCGCTGCAAATTCTGCACCCTCTACGAGGACCTGTCCTTTCGCTTTCGGATGTCACCGCTGGCGGAGGTCCAGGCGGACCTGGACGAGGCCGCGCGGTACAGCTTGGCTGTGGGACGGGTGTTTCTCACCGGCGCGAACCCCTTCGTCCTGACAGCGGGGAAGCTCGGGACACTGGCGCGGGAGATTCACCAGCGCTTCCCGGCGGTCCAAAGCATCGGCTGCTTTGCCCGGGTCACCGACGTGACGCGCAAGACACCGGAGGATCTGGCCCAGCTGCGGGAGCTGGGCTACGACGGCCTGACATTGGGCGTGGAGACCGGCGACGACGCGGCACTGGCCTTCATGCGTAAGGGCTATACCGCAGCGGACGTCCTGGAGCAGTGCCAGAAATTGGATGCCGCCGGGATCAGCTACCACTTTTTCTATCTCACCGGCATCTCCGGCGCCGGCAGAGGGGAGGCGGGCGCACGGGCGTCGGCGCGGCTGTTCAACCAGCTGCACCCGCGGACCATCGGCGCCTCCATGCTGACGATTTTTGAGACCTCCGAGCTGTATCAGGAGATACAGCTGGGCAGCTGGCGCGAGGCGGGGGAGATCGAGAAGCTGGCGGAGCTGAAAGCCTTGATCGAGCACCTGACCATCCCCACCCGCATCGCTACGGACGGCGCGTCCAACCTGGTGCAGGTGCGGGGCGAGCTGCCCCGGGACCGGGCGCGGCTGGCGGAGGGCCTGGGGCGGCTGATGGCAGCGGTGGATGAGGATGTCCTGCGCAGCTATCGAACCAATCTGCGGCACCTCTAGCCACGGTAGAAGTGGAAGTCGCATTGGTCTGCGTCGCCGGCCAGGGTGCCGCCGCGCTGGAAGCGGATCCTCGGGGCGAGGCCGGAAAAGACGATTTCGTCGTTCTCACAGTAGACACAGCACAGTTCCGGACAGCCCATGGCCTGGGTCAGCTCATGGTAGACGCAGCGGCGGAGATCAAAGTGGATTTCCCGGGCGTCACAGCGCACCCAGACGGTATCCCAGCCAGTGGCGGGGTAGTTTTTCGCCAGAACGCGGCGGACGCTCCGACGGAACAGACCATAAGCGCCAGGGAGGCGGCCCAGGCGGCGCATCCGTGCACCCTTGGCCCCAGCGGCCTGCTGTGTTTCATGCCGGACACTGGACAGCGCATCCTTCTGGTCCATGCCGTGTTCCCGGAGGGTCAGGTAGAAGGCCATAGGTGGAAGCAGATTGTCCCGGAGGTGGGCACGGAACACGGCGCTGCCGCGGTCGTCGACGGTGTCCAGCAGCGCCTGATAGCGCCGCTCAGTGCGGGCAAAGAGGTCCGCGCCCGCCTCCGGCCCGAAGAAGCGGCAGCAGTCGCCGGAGAGAAAGGCGAACGGGGTCTCAGAGAGCAGCATGGCCGTCACCTCCCGCCATCAAATCGAAGACATGGCTGGCGTAGCGCTCCAATACGTCGGACTTGGTGACCGCGATACCCCATTTCTCGTCGCCCAGGACGATGAGGGTGTCGCCGGCATGGATGCTGAAGGTTTCACGGGCCTCCTTGGGAATGATAATCTGGCCGCGTTCCCCGACCTTGACGGTGCCGAAGATGTAGTGGCCGTTGGGGATCTCCATGAACATACCTCGGAAAAAAAGTTCATTTGTCAAGAGAAAAGAGCATAAATGCCGATGAATTTACGAAAAAGGGGGTGTGCCAGCGGCACACCCCCGATTTCAGATGCCAGTATGAAGCAAATGCTTATCGATTAGTCATAAACCAGCAGGGCGATCATCTCGTCGTCGATGTTGCTGGCGTCGTACCACTGCGCGCCGGTGTCCACATCGGACACGGACTCACCGCGTGCCGCGGCGGCAGCCATCTCAACGGCCTTATAGCCAATCTGATAGGGATCCTGTGTCACGGAGCCATAGAACCAGCCGTTTCTCACAGCGTCCTTCTGAGCCTTGCCGGCGTCGAAGCCCGCAACGACCAGATCGCCGTACTTGGCGCCCTCAGCCAGATCAGAGCCGTCGGAAACCGCGGAGAGGAAACCGGTGACAGCGCCCTCGTTGGAGCAGAACACCGCAACCAGGCCATCCATGTTCAGCAGCGCGTTGGCAGCGGTCTGCACAGCGGTCGCCTCGGTAGTGGCGGAGATCTCCACGCGGATGATGATGGCGGGATCAGAAACGGTCTTCTCCCACAGGGTGTGGCCCTCAATGGAGACCTTGCCGGGCTGATAGGTCTCGGCGATCTCAGCCATCTTGTTGACAAAGCCGGTAGTACGGCCGGTCACGGAGGCGGAGACGGCGTCCTGGGAGACACAGCCAATGATGATGGGGCTGTCGGAGGTAGCGTTCTGCATGGCGGCAACCAGACCCTCGTGCTCGCCGAACTTCTCGGCGGCCAAAGCGGCGGCGGCCTCGTTGTTGGTGGCAGCGGTGGCCTTCACGGCGCCGGTGGTGTCTTCGGGCACGCCGGAGTCAAAGCCGATGACAGGAATGTTCTTGGAAGCGCACTCCTCGAGGATCTCGGTCACAGCCTCGGTGGACAGGGCGGCCAGGGCCATAGCCTTGGGACCCTTCGCCATTTCCTGCTTGACCATGTTCACCTGCGCGTCGATCTCAGTCTCGGAAGCGGGGCCGTCAAAGTAAATCTCCACACCCAGGTCCGCGGCGGCGGCGTCAGCGCCGGCCTTCACGGCCTGCCAGAACTGATGCTGGAAGCCCTTCGCCATGACGGGGATATAAATGGTCTCGTCGGTCTCAGCAGGAGCGGGGTCGGCGCTCTCCACGGGAGCTGCGTCCTCATCATCCTTCTCAGCAGGAGCGGGCTGGTCATTGTTGGTGGCGGGCTGGTCGTTGTTGGCAGGGGTCTGGGTATCGTCGCCGCCGCAGGCGGCCAGCGCGAATACCATGGTCAGCGCCAACAGAAGTGCTAGAATCTTTTTGGTCATTTTTTTGATGTTCCTCCTCGTGTTTTTGATTTTTTATCTAAAACAGGCGGTACCACCTGCTTAGATCACAAATGATGCTCAGGACTTCTTCACGCGGTTGGCCGCCTTGGTCCGCTGGATATCCAGCAGCACTGCGCCGATGACCACGAGGCCCGTGAAGAACGTCTGCCAGGGCGCCTGCAGGCCGCAGGCGGAGAGGCCGGTTTTCAGCACCGCCATGATGAACACGCCGATCAGAGTGCCAACCATGGTGCCGGAACCGCCGGACATGGAGGTGCCGCCGATGACGACGCCGGTGATGCCGTTCATCTCCTGGCCGTTGCCGGTGCCCGGAGTGATGGTGGTGTAGGCTGCGGCATACATGATGCCGGACATACCCACAAAGAAACCGCTGAGGGTATAGACGCCGACCTTCCAGGCGTCCACATTGATGCCGCTCAGCCGCGCCGCCTCCTCGTTGGAGCCGATGGCGAACACATAGCGGCCGAATTTTGTCTTATGCAGGATCAGCGCGGCCAGGACGAAGAAGCCGATCAGCCAGAACGCGCCCACCGGGAAGCCCTGTACGCCAAAGATGTCGGCACGGATAAAGACCTTCTTGAACCAGCCGCCCACGTCTGCGCCGGCCGTGGGCCAGGTCTGGGACTGCACCTTGGTAATGATGGAGCCGATGCCCTGGCTCATCATCATGGTGCCCAGAGTAGCGATGAAGGGGGGCAGCTTCAGCCGGGCTACCAGATTACCGTTGAGGAAGCCGAACAGCGTGCCAACGCCCACCGTGACCAGCAGGCCTGCGAACAGGGGCCACGAATGCTGCTTGAACACATACGCACCCAGCAGCGCCGAGCACATCATGACCGTGCCCAGGGACAGGTCGATGCCGCCGGTGATGATGATGAAGGTGACGCCAAAAGCCATGAAGCCAATGTAATAGCTGGATTCCAGGATATTCTTGAAGGTCTCCAGCGTCAGGAAGTTGTTGCCGAAGATTGAGAACACAATGTACAGGATCACCAGGGCCGCCGGGGCCAGGAGCTTTTGCCAATCCATTTTTTTCTGTCCGATTTTTTCCATGTCAGCCTACCTCTCTTCTCGTAGCGAATGTCATGATTCTCTCCTGTGTCGCCTCAGAAATGTCCAGCTCACCGGTGACACGGCCCTCGCACATGACCACCACGCGGTCGCTCATACGCAGCAGCTCGGGCAGCTCCGAGGAGATCATGATGATGCTTTTCCCCTCGCTGGCCAGCTGATTCATCAGCTTGTAAATCTCACTCTTGGCGCCCACGTCAATGCCCTTCGTGGGTTCGTCAAAGATCAGCACGTCGCAGTCGCGGCAGAGCCACTTGGAGATGACCACCTTCTGCTGGTTGCCGCCGGAGAGGCTGCGCACCAGCGTTTTGATCGTGGGGGTCTTGATCCGGATTTTATCAACGTATTCCTTTGTTGCCTCTGCGATTTCGCCGTCCCGGACGAACACCGGGCCTGACAGCTTTTCCAAAGACGGCAGCGCCGTATTGTCCGCCACCGAGAGGCCCAGACACAGGCCAAAAAGCTTGCGGTCCTCAGAGAGGTAGCCGATGCCGGCGGCAACCGCCTCCTTAGGACTGTGGATCTTGACCTCACGCCCGCGGATCTTAATGGTGCCGCCATCCCGCTTATCCGCGCCGCACACCAGACGCATGGTCTCGGTCCGCCCGGCGCCCATAAGGCCGGCAAAGCCGAGGATCTCGCCCTTTTTCAGCTGGAAGGACACATCCTTGACGTCGTTGGATACCAGATGCTCCGCCTCCAGCACCACCTCCGCGTCTGCCGGGACGTTGGAATGGTTCTTGGGTTCCTCGTAGATCACGCGGCCCACCATCATCTGCACCACCTGGTCGATGGTGGTGTCGGCGGTGACCACGGTGTCCACGTACTGTCCGTCGCGCATAACGGTGATGCGGTCAGTAATCTCCTTCAGCTCATCCATGCGGTGCGATATGTAGATGACGCCGACACCCGTGGCCTTGAGCTGGCGGATGAACTTGAACAGATCCTCGATTTCGCTGGTGGTCAGGGCTGTGGACGGCTCGTCCATGATGAGGATCTTGGTGTTGTTGTAGGAGAGCGCCTTGGCGATCTCCACCATCTGCTGCTTGGCAACGGTTAAACGCTTGATCTGCGTTTTGGCCGGGATATGCAGATTCAGTGAGGTCAGCAGCTCATCCGTCATGCGGTTCTGCTCGGCCTGGTCCAGAAACGGCCCCTTTCTCGGCTCACGGCCGATGAAAATGTTTTCCGCTACAGTCAGGTCCTGCATCAGGTTCAGCTCCTGATGTACGATGCAAATGCCCCTCTCCTGGGCATTCCGGGGACCTTGGATTTCTATTTCCTGCCCGAAGTACTCGATTTTCCCGCCATCCTTGGGGTAGATCCCGGTGAGGATCTTCATCAGTGTGGACTTACCCGCACCATTTTCCCCCACCAAGGCCATGACCTCACCGGCGCGCACCTCCAGCTGCGCATTGTCCAATGCGTGGACGCCGGGGAAGTATTTCTGGATGCCGCTCATTTTCAGGATCGTTTCACCCATTATCTGCCTCACCTTCCCGATTGAAATTGGGCCGCCGCAGACAGGCCGCGGGGTCCGCTCCCGGCTCCTGCCGTCGTTTTACACAAGAACGAACAGGAGCTTTTTTGCACTTTCTACAACGCCGGGGCCGAAACACGCCAACCCGCGCGAATCGTTCCATTTTTTGTGCCCAAACACCCCGGTTCTTCTCTATCATAATAGACTTGTGCCTAAAAATCAAGATGTTTTTTACTTTTTTTGTAGAACAGCACAACAAGCTCTTTCAGAGGGAGGTAAACGGACGATCACGGTACCAAGCAGTACGAAACGATTCGTGATTTGCGAAGGCAGATTTGCGATTTGCCGCCCATGGACTGGGAAAAGCCGGGACGGCGCCGCATTGCGGCGCCGTCCCGGCTTTTTATTCTGACATTCTCTTTTCGACCAGTCCCAGGCCGGTCAGGATCAGCGCAAACGCGGACAGAGCGACGTACAGCATAGAAAATTCCTCCTTACAGGTTTACTTTGGTTTTTGTTTGTAATATAATTATAATATAATTATTTGCGAAATTATATGGATAATACGACATATATAATAATTATAACGCCATTTATAAGGAGCGATCACCATGGAGCTGATTATTCGCGGCAATCATATGCAGGAGGTGGAGGGGGTCACGGCGTCCTTTCCGTACGTTTTGAACCAGGTCAGCAGCGCGGAGACGCGAGTCCCCTGGCATTGGCACGAGGAGGTGGAGTTTACCTATGTCCGCCGCGGCACGCTGCGCGTGATGATCTCGGGGCGGCGCGCGGCCTTTGCGCCAGGGGAGGGATTCTTTCTCAACGCCAATGTGCTCCACGCCATGGAGCCGGCTGACACGGCGGCCGAGGTGTTGTGGGATTCCCATATGCTGCACCCGGTGCTGTTGGGCGGGCATTTTCTCAGCATCTTCCAGACGAAATACCTGGACCCAGTGCTGAAAAGCCACAAATATGACCTTGTGGCTTTCCGCGGAGAGAATCCCCGGCAGCATGAGCTGCTTCAGCTGCTTCAGCAGGCCGCGGTTCCCCAAGAGCAGATGGAGCGGGAGTTCCGCCTTCGGAATATGTTTTCCGATGTCTGGCTGCTTCTCAGAAGGGAACTGGAGGCCTTGGAGGATCACGCCGGACTGCCGAATCATGTGAGTCAGGAGCGCATCCAGGCGATGCTGTCGTACATTCATCAGCACTATGCCGAGAAGCTGACGCTGGAGCAGATTGCGGAAGCGGCGATTGTAAGCAAGCGGGAATGCCTGCGGTGCTTTCAAAGCTGTATTCAAACGACGCCGTTTGCGTATCTTTTGGACTATCGCGTCCAAATGGCTGAACGCCTTCTGCGTACCACCCGTCAGAGCATCACAGAGATCGCCCGGTCTACCGGTTTCACGGACGCGGCTTACTTTTCTAAAATCTTCCGTGCGCTCCGGGGCGTCAGCCCACGTGACTATCGAAAACAGCTGTGAATGCAAAAAAACTCGCCAGTCCAGGAGGACTAGCGGGCATAATATGCGGATTGAATGGATGAATTGCATAAAATTCTGTAGGGGGTTTTGTCAAGAATGATGAAATTGAAAAATAAAGTAGACTTTTCTGTTCAGTTATGTATATAATGTCTTATGATAATATCCATCGTTTTCCCGTCCAATAAATCAGCGAACGGAAAAGTCTACTTTTCCGTGCAAAAGAGTAGGGGGAGTAGGCATGGAAAAAACAAAACGATTTGCTTGCAAAAATCCGGTTGCGGGCGCTATGACGGGAGGTGGCTGATTCACGGCAATTTCACAGAGACAGAAGAGAACAGAAAACGGATTCAGAAAGGTGTGTAGACGAGTGAAAATAAAACGATTGCTGTCGCTGGTACTGGTAGGTGCACTGGTGCTTTCTCTGGTGCCGAATGTCACTGTGCGTGCGGCAGATACGGGGAAGGATAATGACAATCTTCTTCGCATCTGGTACGATGAGCCGGCGACCAACTGGGAGACCGAGGCGCTGGCCATCGGCAACGGTTACATGGGCGGGATGGTCTTTGGCGGCGTCGCCAGAGACAAGATTCACCTGAATGAGAAAACTGTGTGGGCTGGCGGCCCAACCGGGTCTAAGGGCTACAACTATGGCGCTACCAACCCGACGGCGACGGAAGCGGATCTGGATCAGATCAAGGCCGACCTGGATGCAATACGCCAGAAGCTGGACGACAAGTCCGAATTTGTATTCGGATTTGATGAGAACACGTATCAGGATTCCGGCACCAACACCATGGGCGAACCCATGAACTGGCTGAACAAGCTGATGGGCGATCTGAAAGGCTATGGCGCGCCGGTCGATTACGCCAACATCTGGCTGGATTTTTCAAAGGGTGGGCAGACGGACACCGGCGCGGAGAACTATATCCGCGATTTGGACATGCGTACCGGCCTGGCTACCGTCAGCTACGATTTTGACGGTGTTCACTACACAAGAGAGTACTTCAATAGCTATCCCGATAACGTGCTGGTCATCCAGCTGGGGGCCGATCAGGAGGGAAAGCTGACGTTTGACACGAGCCTGACGTTTGCGGTTTCTTTCTCAAACCGCAGTACCACGGCTGCGGGTGATACGATCACAATGCTCGGCAATGTCAGCAATGGCCTCAAGACCGAGGCGCAGCTGAAGGTGATCCCCGTGGGCGGTACGATGACGGCCAAGGCGGACGGCACGATTTCCATCGCCGACGCGGATGCCGTGACGCTGGTTCTGGCCTGCGGCACCGATTACAAGATGGAGCTGCCCAGCTTCCGCGGGGAGGACCCCCACGCGGCTGTCACGCAGCGTATCGCGGATGCTGCGCAGAAGGGCTACGAAGCGCTGAAGAGAGACCATGTGGCGGATCACAGCGCGTTGTTCTCCCGACTGGAAATTGGCTTCAATGAGGAGATTCCCCAGATCCCCACAGATGAGCTGATTAAAAAGTACCGCAACATGGTGGACGGAGACGGCTCCAACGCGCCTACAGAATCCGAGCAGCGGGCGCTGGAGGTCATCTGCTATCAGTTTGGACGGTATCTGACCATTGCTGGCTCCCGTGAGGGCGCGCTGCCCACCAACCTCCAGGGCGTTTGGGGCGAGGGCAGCTTTGACTGGGGCGGCGACTATCACTTTAATATCAATGTGCAGATGAACTACTGGCCCACCATGGCCAGCAACCTGGGCGAGTGCCTGTTGCCCTTTAACGAGTATTTGGAGGTCCTGCGTGAGGCGGGCCGTGTGGCGGCTGCCGCAGCCTATGGCATCAAGAGCGAGCCGGGCGAGGAGAACGGCTGGCTGGTGGGCTGCTTCAGCACACCATATATGTTTGCGGCGCTGGGGCAGAAGAACAACGCCGCCGGCTGGAATCCCATCGGCTCCGCCTGGGCGCTGGTCAATGCCTATGAGTACTACCTGTACACCGGCGACACGGCGTATCTGCGTGACCACATTTATCCGTCCATGAAGGAGGTTGCCAACTTCTGGAACGAGGCGCTGTGGTGGAGCGAGGCGCAGCAGCGGTACGTCTCTGCGCCGTCCTACTCTCCGGAGCACGGTCCCATTGTCAACGGCGCTTCCTACGATCAGCAGTTTATCTGGCAGCATTTTGAGAATACCATTCAGGCTGCGGAAATTCTGGGCGAAGACGCGGCTCTGATCGAGGTGTGGCGCGAAAAGCAGAGCAAGCTGGACCCCGTTCTGGTTGGCGATGACGGCCAGATCAAGGAATGGTTTGAGGAGACCCACATCGGCAAGGCGCAGGCTGGTGATCTTGAGGAGATCTCTATTCCCAGATGGCAGGCCAGCCTGGGCGCCGGCGAGGTGGCGCACCGGCATCTTTCCCACCTGATGGCCATGTATCCCGGCACCCTGATCAACAAGGACAACGATGAATTCATGGATGCCGCGATTTTTTCGCTGAACCAGCGCGGCCTGGACGCCACCGGATGGTCCAAGGCGCATAAGCTGAACCTGTGGGCGCGGACCGGCAAGGCGGAGAACTGCTTTAAGATTGTGCAGTCTGCGGTTGGCGGCGGCAACTCCGGCTTCCTGACCAACCTGTTCTCCTCCCATGGCGGCGGTGCGAATTATAAAGATTATCCGATTTTCCAGATTGACGGCAACTTCGGCTACACCGCCGGCGTCAACGAGATGCTGCTGCAGAGCCAGCTGGGCTATACCCAATTCCTGCCGGCCCTGCCCGACGCGTGGAGTACTGGCTTTGTGAATGGCATCGTCTCCCGCGGCAACTTTGAGATCGATATGGCCTGGAAGAACGGTATGGCGACCAAGTTTGCCATCACCTCCAACCAGGGCGGCGATTTCATCGGCGAGTATAACGATCTGGCCGGCTACACGGTCCAGGATTCCAAGGGTCAGACCGTGAATGTTACCGCTTTGAGCAAGGATAAGATTTCCTTTGCGACTACCAAAGGCGAGACCTATACGATTACGCTGGAGGGTGTGGACCAGAGCGCTGTCCAATTGAAGATTGGCCAGAATCTTTCCAAGCTGATGTCCGACGCCCGCCTTTCCGACGCGAAAGCAATTTTGGATGCGGCTGTCGCTGCCGGCGGCAGTGCCGAGGCGAATGCGAGAGCCGACGCGGCCATAAAGCTGCTGGCGGACATCGACGCGGCCGAGGCATTCCGCAGTGAGAACGCGCCGCTGGGCGAGGACAACGCCGCCATTCAGGGCGCGCTGGATCAGCTCCAGAGCAAGATCGACGCGGCGACGGCATCCTTGCGTGAGGCAGCATCAACGGCGGCGACCTTCGCGGAGCATGCCAAGGCACTGGACGCGGCGATGCAGAATGTGTCGCTGGTCGACGGCGCCAGCGCAGCCTATGCAAAGAAATTGCAGCAGGCCAAGACATACTACGGCGAGAAGCAGAACATCGGCGCGGTCTGGGTCAAGGCCAAAGCACCGCTGGACGCGCTGAAAGCGGCCATCACCGAGGCGGAAGCCCTGGCAGAGCAGACGGGACTGACTGCGGCGGATTATGACGAGGCTGCCGCCAAGCTGGAGACCGCCATGAGCGAAGTCCGCAAGCTGCTGGCGACCATTGACCTGACCATTGAGGTCAAGAACGGCAGGGTGGAGATGATCGCCTCCCACGATGATTTGGAAATCCGCTACACATTAGACGGCAATACGCCCAGCCGCGTTTCCAAGATTTATAAGGAACCGGTTGCTCTGCCGAACCGGATGCTGACGGTGAAAGCTGCATTGTTCGTCGGCGGCGTCAGACTGACAGAGGATGTAACAAAGGTTATTTCTGCCAATAATGTGGCCTTGGGTGCAGAAGTTACCGTAACAGGCGGCAGCTGGAATGGATTTGGGCCGGAAAAAATGGTGGATGGCGTGGATGACGATGTGAACAACCGCTGGGCTGCAAATGGCTCTAGGAAACCTGATATTACAATTGATCTTGGGAGTCTGAAAAAGTTTAGTACAGTCATCATCCATCAGCCGAAACCGTTGAGCAATGGGGACGTTCTGGCACGCATCCAAAACTTCACCATCAGAGTGTCTGAGACGGGTGAAGATGCATCTTGGACGGATGTGTATGTCCGTGAGGGATGTACTGCGGATGACCTTGTGATTATCTGTGAGCTTGACAAGATGGCAGAGGCCCGCTATGTGCGTATCTCCATCACTGCCAGCAGTGACGAACCGACAATCAGCGAGATCGAAATTTGTCCTCCTGTTGAGGTGGAAACTCCCGCAGATATGACTGCGCTGAACGCTGCCATCGCGGCCGCCGAAGCGGCAAAAGCAGGCGATGCCTATGAAAATGCCGACGAGGCAGCCAAAGAGGAATTGGATGAGCTGCTGGAGATTGCCAAGCTGATTGCTGGCAATGCAAACTCCGATCAGGACACTGTGGACACTGCCGCGGAGGCGCTGAG
>JAAWBZ010000145.1 GCA_022792945.1 Oscillospiraceae bacterium
CCAACAGACGACTCGATTCGAAAAGCCCTGTATCTATGCATCAGCAACATCTCGAAAAAGTGGACGCAGCCTGTTCGTGACTGGAAGCTTGCATATGCACAGTTTTCTCTGTTTTTCGAAGATCGGTTTCCTGCATGATATTGATTTATATTTGGGTTCATTAAGTCTGGAAATTTGCGATTTTGATAGTAAACAATTATCTTTGCCGGTGGCCATCAGCGGCTGCCGCGCCGCCCCATGGGGGCGAACCCTCTGGGACACACCTTTAAACCGCTAACCTTATACGATATTTCCATTTACACAATTTATTTTTCACACCTATCCGTAACATCAATACATTGTGGGAGGCTATCCCCTTTATTTTTGATGCCATTTCTCTTGCTGATATCGCTTCCTGATTCCAGAAAGCAGGATACTCTCTAACTTAACTGGAAATGCTGTAAGAATAGCTATCTCTTATGATTTACGTGAAATCATTTTGAGCTAACTCCTACTGTCAGAATTGTTTTTCGGCCCCTCAGGCGGGACCGCAGCTCGACACTTCCTGTTTCTCGTTTCTGTCTCACCAACCGATATGCTGTCGATATACTCACTAAATACTCTTTAGAAATTCCTTTCGTGTCATGAGTGGATTCATATCCTTTTATCAACAGTTCTCGTACTTCATTGTGCAGTATACTATCATCGCTTCTCGTTTGTTATACCACATCTGTCAACTCTTTCTATTATTTTTGAAATTATTATAATATTTCTTCATTTTACAGATAAAGTTAAAAACGAAATTTCTGGGGATCTAAAAAAAGAGTTGACAAGATTAGAGAAATGCGCTATAATAAACATCACTAAGATATATCAATGATTTCGTTAAGGAGAGGTATCGAAGTGGTCATAACGAGGCGGTCTTGAAAACCGTTTGTCCGAAAGGGCGCGTGGGTTCGAATCCCACCCTCTCCGCCAATATGTTTTTAAATAAGTTTTGTTCGGAGAAGTACCCAAGTGGTGAAGGGGCTCCCCTGCTAAGGGAGTAGGGCGTGAAAATGTCGCGAGGGTTCAAATCCCTCCTTCTCCGCCAAAAAAGAAGCTTGTAGCCGAGATGGTTTCAAGCTTCTTTTTGTTTCAAAAAATGGTTTATTAGGGGTTATATACGTCTGTTTTAAAATGCAAATTCATACATCATGCTTGACAGTCCTTTCTTTTTCAGCCCATGTTTTCCCTTATGTTTCCCTTTACAGCTCCAAAATGCTTTTGATGTAGTTTTCCATGCGGTTTGCGCTCTCTCGCTTCATCTACTCTGTGACATGCCCATAAACGTCCAGAGTAAATGCGGCTGTCGCATGACCAAGGTTGCCCTGCACCGTCTTGATATCATCACCTGAACGGATTGCGGCTATGGCATATGAATGTCCTTATTCTTTTTCCACTAAAAACGGCCCTCAAAAGGGGTCTACGGGAGGGGGTGAAAAACCAGGGCTGCACTTAAAGGACAAATTTTTTCGGACCGAGAAGGAGGGTGAAAATGGGTTCCTGGGGTATTACAGAGCGAGAGAGCTACTACGGTTTAGACCTGCTAGGGACTATCGTAGCTACGCAACTGAAATCGGCGGGTCTTACTACTTTCAACGTGGCGGAGGCCATTGATACAATCACGGCTGACATCATGGAAGAAATCAGAAAGGCCAATCGCGGCTGCTCTGCGGAGAAGCTGGTTTTCTATTTCAGCGAGAACTTTCCGCAGAACTTCACCCACGGGGCGCTCCTGATCGCGAAGTGTCTGGCCGACTACTACCGCACCGAGGGAACTGACTGTCACCGAGTACGTTGGCAAGAAGTATAACCCGGTAGTCCATCACATCAAAGAGTTTGTTGTCACTCCAGCTGATCTCAAAATCCTTTTGGACGAACTTCAAAGCGTTCAGAATCCGAAGCATGAGTTGTATCAATGCTGGCTCGAGGACAGAGACCGCAAGAAATGGCTGGCGCATATCCAGTCCGTCCAGCAGACCTTAAAAGAACACTTATAGGAAGGTGGCTGATTTACAGGCGGCGCTTTCGGAGGCTGTCAAGCTGAACCAGAGCATTTCGCAGTTTCTCAAATTCTCTACCTACACGGACTATGACGATCTGAGCGGCCTCGACATGGATCGCACCGATGGTGAGCAGTTTCTTCTTTGGGAGGAACTGCGGCGCATCACGGACAAGCTGGCGGACGTGGAGGAATACATTTCCTACCTTATCCGGCCCATCGTTGGGGTCAGCCGTCTGCGGAAGGGAACCGCCGGGAAGTACCGCACGGCGAAGGGCCGCTACTACGATTGTTGCAGCAGCATCGAGGCCCTGGTAACGGACGAATACCACGATGTCCCCTACTGAACCCGGACTACCGTGGAACACAACGGAGAGGACTACTACCTCGTTGGCTACAAGGGCCTCCCCATGGAGGGGCTGCGCGTACGTGTGAGATCGGCAGCATAATCCAATCGAGTAGGAGGCAGGCGATTATCTCACCAGCCGACCTCTCACACCACCGTGCGTACCGACCGGTACACGGCGGTTCAATCGCATAAGTGCGTTTTACGAATAAGCTCGTAATAGGCTGGGAAATCAAAATATCCCGCCCGTACGAGCTTTTCGTTTGTAATGGAACGTGTCAGCACCGGGCTTCCTGCCAACCGCCAGTAACCCAATCTGGAATTGCCCCATTGGTACGCCTTATCGTCCGGTATTCCCAGCTTTCTCAAATTAGCTACCTTTGTTTTGGGCTTATTCCATTGCTTCCAGATGTACATTCGGAATCTGCGCCGCAGCCATTCGTTCCATCTCTGCAAGATTCGCTTCATGTCGGCTACATAGTAATATCCCAGCCAACCAATACAGAGGCTGATAACTGAACTGTGTAAACGGGTCGAATTTTGGCACCAGTGAGGGCATTTACACAGTTCATGCATCAGCCTCTGAATAACCTTTACTTCCTGCATGACTTTACGGACGTTGCATCCACGATTTCGTTTGGTCAAAAGCTTGAGTTTTGCTTTAGCCTTTCGCTGTGCGCTCTTGTGTGCACGAATGAAAATGCCCGTGCCGTTCTTGCCAAGACAGAATCCAAGAAACTTGAATTTCTTCCACGCAAAGACGCTTGTTGCTCGGCTCTTTTCTATGTTCATTTCGAGCTTTAGCTTCCCCTCAAGATATTTGCGGCCGGATTCCAACAGGCGTTCAGCTGCACGTTTTAGTAAAACCACTTGAAAAGGAATAATCAATATACTATAATAAGGGTATGAGTTATCCAGTAAAGTATAGAGAACGTACAATTGAATATCGACAAGAGCATACGCTGGAAGAAACAAGCCGGACATTCAAGGTGTCAATTTCAACCATCCGAAAATGGGAAAAGCAGTTGAGAGAAGGGGGACTTAAAAGCAAAAGTAGCGAAGCGATCATTTAAGAAGATAAATCCGGATAAACTGAAGGATTATGTTGCGCAACATCCAGACGCATATCGAAATGGAGGCTGATGCATGAACTGTGTAAATGCCCTCACTGGTGCCAAAATTCGACCCGTTTACACAGTTCAGTTATCAGCCTCCGAATCATATCCGTATTAACTCCGCTTTCATCCAGAAATACTAAGTGTTCCACCATATCAGGCTTTATCGTTTCCTTCCATGCGCTGCGTTTTTCCTGCACATCGAAGACGGTCACGCTCGCTTGCATAGAGTGATTTCTTTTTCAGCGTATAACCCATGGCGTTGATTGCACGCTCTACGGTAGAATAACTGGCGCAGAGGCTCAGTTCCTCACGGATTTCTTCTACAGTAATGTCTGGCTTTTCTTCGATGCAGCGGCGAATATTTTCTTTGTCCTCTGTTATCAGCACTGCCTTTCTCCCCCTCTGGCTAGTCCGCAGCTCGACACTTCCTGTTTCTCGTTTCTGTCTCACCGACCGGTATACCGTCCATGTACTCACTGAATACGCTTTGGCGATCCCTTCTGCGTCATGGGTGGCTTCATATCCCTTTACCAGCAGTTCCCTTGTCTCATTGTGCAGCATACTATCATCTCCTACTTCTGTTATACCACGCCTGTCAACCCTTGGTGATATTTTTGATGATTGCTATAATTGCCGCATCGTGTCGCGTTAAATAGATTTTTTGCTCGCTGTCTTCACTGATTCCCAATCTCGAAAACAGGTTATAAATTGCAATATCCTTTGAGTATTTGTTGATAACTTTCGGGACTGGGGAAAGCGGCACCTGGTACCTCTTGGCAAGGTAACCGTCGATTTCGCCGTCCGCATCGGCGATTGCTTCATCAATGACAGGCCCGGCCAGTTCTTCGCGTTCCGAAGCGTCTTCACGGAACGCATCGCCCAAAATTGTATTTAATACATCATCTTTAAGCATCGCGCGGACTTCCGCCCGTGTGCTGTAACTCATGCCGAAACCTCCTATAAAATGGATATTTTGCTCATGTGCGCTCAAAAATGCAGATAAACACAAAGAATGTATTATCTTAGAATCATCTTTATTAAAAGGAAAGGTGATTTTATATGGATTCTGTTTCTCTCGTTTTGGGCATTCTGGGAACGCCCAAAGGATGTGTCCTTCCGATGGCATACGCGCTTGATGTGATAGGCGAGCTCATGTTTGGGCAGCATATTGCAATGGAATATTGTAAGATGTTCGAGGTTTGCCGACAGGTCTCGGAACGTTTGCCTTATAAGCTGAATCCCGATTCTGTTAATTCCGATGTCAGGCGCTGGG
>JAAWBZ010000037.1 GCA_022792945.1 Oscillospiraceae bacterium
GCACCAGACTTTCCGTGCCTACCATTTCTATGACCCCGCGCTCATTTTTCCCTCTTTCCAACATCTTGTATCACCCGCTCCTATTTTACTACATCTACACGAAAAAGTCTGCCATATGGCAGACTTTTTCGACAAGCTGAGGCTGGCAAAAAAACTTTTTTGCCAGCCTGATCTTTTGTGTTGGGAGCCTAATCGGTCGCCAGGATGAAGCGCCCTACCAGCTCCTTGAGGCTGGCGGCCTCGGCGGAGAGCTCCTCGCTGGCGGCGGCGCTCTCCTGGGCGGTAGCGGAGTTGGTCTGGACCACCGAGGAGATCTGGTCAATGCCGTCGCGCACTTGGGTCAGCGCGGCGGTCTGCGTCTCCACGGCCTCGACCACCTGATCCATCTTGCCCGTCACATTGCCGGCGATGTCGCTGGTACGCTGGAGGGCCTCTGTGACCAGGCGCACCGCTTGGGCGCCCTCGGCGACCACAGCGATGGAGCCCTCAATCAGCTCCTTGGTGGCCTTGGCGGCCTCGTCGGACTTGGAGGCCAGATCGCGCACCTCATCGGCCACCACAGCGAAGCCCTTGCCCGCGGTCCCGGCCCGGGCAGCCTCCACCGCGGCGTTAAGCGCCAGAATGTTGGTCTGGAAGGCGATATTCTCGATGGTAGCGATGATCTTCGAGATCTCCTGGGAGGACTTGGCGATCTTCTCCATGGCCTCGTTCAGCTCGCCCACGTGGCCCACGCTGACGCCCAGCTGCGTGCCAGCCTGGTCCACCAGCTGTCCGGCCTCCACGGCGGCCTGGGAGGTCCTCTGCGCGCTGGCAGAGATATCGATGACGGTGGCGGCCAGCTGCTCGACGGAGCTGGCCTGCTCCATGGACCCATGGCTGAGGGTCTGCGCGCCGGTGGACACCTGCCCGCTGGCGGCGGAAACCTGCCCGGCAGCGGCGTCGATCTGGCGCATGGTGCCGCTGAACTCGTTCTTGAGGGTGCGCATGGAATACAGAATGCTCTGGAAGCCGCCCACGTAGGCCTCGCGGTGGGCGGAGCGGACGTCGAAGTTCAGATTGGCCATTTGGGTGAGCAGCTCGTCAATATCCCCGATGATGGTGTTGAGGGCCGCGACCATTTCCGCCGTGGCCCGGGTGAGCACCGCAGTCTCATCGCGGCCGCGGGTCTCCGGCACGGGGGCGCGCAAATTGCCCTGGACCAGCTGCTGCATCCGCTCGACACAGGCGCGCATGGGCCGGCCGATGTTGCTGGAGAGCCACAGAGCCACCACGACGGAGGCCAGAATGGACACGCCGATGACCAGCAGGCTGATGATGATATTGAAGATAGTGTCCCGCAGATATTCCGACTGGAGCGCCGTCACGGCCACGCTCCACCCGTCGGTGCCGCCCACGGGGGCGTAGGCAGCGAAATGCGGATGTCCGTCGGCCTCATAGCTGCCGAAGCCGGTCTCGCCGCGGCGCATGGCGCTGTGGATGGCCGCCAGGTCCGAAAGAGACCTGTTGGACTGGGCCTCGGACTCGATATTCTGCGTGGTGATGGTATCCAGGGTGACATCCGCGATGGTGACGCCCTCCCGGTTGATCATGTACGCGCGGCTGCTCTCGCCCACCTGGATGGCGGAGACGATATCGTTGAGGAAGGTCTCCGGCGGGACAAAATAGACCACGCCCACGATCTCCCCGCCGCTGCTGCCGCCGGCGTGGAGCGGCGCGGCCACCATGATGGAGAGCTCACCGGTGATCTTGCTGACCAGCGGCTCGGAGACGTAGACCGTGCCCTGCATGGCCTGGCGGACGTACTCGCGGTCGGAATAGTCGTTGCCGTCGAAGATGCTTATGCCGTCGGGGCCGATGACATTGCCCCGCTGGAAGCCGTGCATGGACACGCGTTCATCAACGATGGCGCGCTTTTCCTCCACGGGGACGGTGTCGTCGGAGAGCTGCGGGATACAGCCGGCGTCCATAGCGACGTTGCGGTAGGCGGCCAGCTCCTGCTCGATACGTCCGGCAGCGAGACCGGCGGTCTCGCCCAGCAGCTGCTCCACCGTACCCAGGGTGTTGCTGTAGCTCAGCGCGATGCTGGATGCACCCACCGCCACCAGCGCGGCCACAACGGTCATGATCAGGCAGAGGGTGATTTTTGTGCGAATGCTTTTCATCTCGTTTCCACCTCAAAGACTTCATTCCCGTCCGGCGTGCCCCCCGGCACGCCGGACGTCTATGTCCCATTATAAAGAATCGCCCGCCATCTTGTCAATCCCTCCCAGCGGGTCAATTGCGGAAATCCGGATTTCCGCCCTTGCGCCGGCGGCCGGAAACTGGTATAATCTGTTTGTCAAATTTTGCAGAACCGGGAAGGAGACGGCGTTTATGGGAGGAGTGCGCAGGCTGCTGCTGACATTGGCGCTGGCTGCGCTGCTGTGCCTGGGGGCCGCAGCGGCGCAGCCGTATGCCATCGAGGTCAACCGCGCGGCCAATACCGTGACTGTCTACCGTCAGGACTCCCAGGGGGCTTATACGATACCTGTGCGGGCGATGATCTGCTCCACGGCCCGGAGTCCCTATTTCACGCCCCTGGGGACCTATTCCGTCACCGGGCAGAAGCACGCCTGGCTGTGCATGATCGACGGGTCCTACGGCCAGTATGCCACGCAGTTTTACGGCAACTACCTCTTCCACTCCGTCTGCTACACCAAGCCGGACCCGGCGGCGCTGATGACCGAGGAGTATAACCTCCTGGGCTCTCCCGCCTCCCGGGGCTGTGTCCGTTTGCAGACCGCGGACGCCAAGTGGATCTACGACAACTGCGGCGCGGGCACCCGCGTCACTGTCTGTGAGGCGGCCAGCCCCGGCCCCCTGGGGAAACCGGAAAAGCTGGTCCCGGAGATCACCCCGGCGCTGGACAACGGCTGGGACCCCACGGACCCCCGGAGCGACAACCCCTGGCTCAGCCGCCTGATCGCCGCCGTGGCGCTGGAGCAGACCGCGGTGACACTGACCGCCGGAGAGGGCCGCGCCCTGGCCGCGGCGGAGACGCCCTGCGCCGTGAGCTGGTCCAGCAGTGATCCGGCGGTGGTCTCCGTGGATCAAACCGGCCGCGCCGCGGCGCGGCAGGCGGGCACCGCCGTGATCACCGCCGTCTGCGGCAGCGCCTCCAGCCGGTGTACCGTGACGGTCCGCGGCACACTGCTGCCCTTTGCCGACCTGACGCCAGGGGCGTGGTACTACGGCGATGTGCGCTACGCCTGCGAGGCCGACTGCCTGGCCGGGACAGAGCCAGACCGCTTCTCACCCGACGCGCCGTTGTCCTGGGCCATGGCTGTGCAGCTGGTCCAGCGGCTCTCCGGCGCGGAGGCGGAGCCGGCGGGGCCGGGAGAGGCATGGTACGCGCCGGCCTACCGCTGGGCATCTAAAACGCGTCTCCTGCGGGGCTGGCCGGCGCGCGTGCCCAGTGCGCCCATCGCCCGGCAGGAGCTGGTCTGGCTCCTCTACCGCAGCGGGATCATCCGGCGGGACGGTGAATTCCCGGTTGCCTCGCTGTCCGGCTATACCGATCTGGACCAGATTGCCCCTGCCGCCCGGACAGCCATGGGCTGGGCCGTGGACCGGGGCATCCTCCAGGGTGGCGAGGACGGCAGGCTCTCCCCCTGGGGCCAGACCACCCGCGCCCAGGCGGCGGCGATCCTGCGCCGCTGTGACGCGGCGGCGCGGATTGGATAACGGACAGGCCCAGAGCCTGTCCGTTTCAGGCTGGCAAAAAAGTCTTTTTGCCAGCCTGCAGCACCTTTCAGAACTTTGAAAAGTTCTGAAAAGCGGACTGATTGAACGCGAAAAGGGAACCCTGACGGTTCCCTTTTCACACTTTTCCTTTTGCAGTGGTGCGCTTTTGCTCCGGGGTTTCTGGTTCCAGATAAAAGGACTGGAATTCCTCAAAGGTGCAGTTGTCGCAAAGGCTGGCCCAATTGATGAGCTGGGCGTATTCTTTGTGGGTATGCTCTGCGTTGGTTTCGTCGATCAGGCTGTTCAGCAGCGGCTGACGCCCTGGATGACCTTCAGGACCTCGTTTCACAGGTTCTGGCTGTAATTGGCCGTCGCATTTAAAAGCAGTCCCAGCCATCCATACGCCCCGCTGCAGTTTGCCAGATCGGTTTCCGGCGGCTCGTATTGCTCTATCAGGCAGCGCAGCAGTTCGCACTCGAGCCGAAGCCTTTGGGCGGACGGCTCCTGTTCCAGCTCCTGATTGATTGCCGCGCGCAGATACCGACTCGCCTGTCAGCTGAGCGTATGTGTTTAGATCCTCTTCCTGGGCAACATCAAAGCCGATGATCAACTGTCATCCGTTAGCATGTGCCAGTCTTCGTGAGGCTGAAAGGTTTGCCATTTGCGGTGCCGGACGCTTCCAGTGATCTTGTCAATATCAGTAGCACGGGCAGGCTGGCAAAATGCTCGGAATCGTACTTTTCCCGAACGGCCAGCTCCTTGCCGTAGAAGCCGGGGAGGTCCAGCCCATCAACAGGCACAGCAGTCCAGCCGTTTTCCGTCCAATACTCCGGCGCGGTGTCGGAGACGGTCAGCAGCTCCGCCACACGGTCAATGTCAGCGGTGGGGGCGGCGTTCCGGCTGGGGACGGTCACGGTGGCGTGATTGCTGGCGGGCTTGGTGCCGTCACAGGCATAGCGCACCAGCAGGGTGGCGTTGGTCA
>JAAWBZ010000038.1 GCA_022792945.1 Oscillospiraceae bacterium
CCGTATGGTCAAGCTGGCCGACCAGTCCGCCAACGGCACCTACGACAACGCCATCGACCGCAACCAGATGCAGAAGGAAGTGGACCAGCTGCTCAGCGAGATCAACCGCATCGCCGACAGCTCCAACTTCAACGGCATCAATCTGCTCGACGGCTCTCTGGGCCTGAACAAGGATGCTTTCAGCTTCTCTGACGCCGCCTTTGTTGCGGCCAACAGCGGCACGGTTGCTGGTACGTCCCTGGCTGTCGATGATGCAAATCTGCACACTGAGGTAAGCGGCAACTCTACTGTCGCGAAGCCCAGTTTCACGGTCGATCTGAACGATCTGGCCTTTAAGGCGACTGGCGCTGGCAGCATTAAACTGAGCGTCCTTGGTCAGGAGTTTACAATTTCCACTACTGCTACCGGCAGTGCCGCTGGTGATGCAAATTATGTTGCGAAGGACATTGCGAAGGGTTTAGTTGACCAAATGAAACTGTCTACGACCGGCACCATTATTGGCGTAGATAAGACCACTGGTGCAACAAATGCCACTGCCACCAACAACGATGCTGTCAAGATCGGCGACATGGTGTTCTCATTCACCGCCACTCCTACGGATGGTAAGATCACCTTCACTTATGAAGGCTATATGAAGGACGGCACCACATTTACCCCCACTGCCACTGATGATAAGTTCACTGAGGCCCAAGCCACGGCAATTAATAATGTAATCGGCGGTGGCGTGAAATTGGGCGCCGTTGCTGGCGGTGAAGTGTCCGGCAATATTATCCACGACACTACCAACGTTGAATATGCAAAGGCAATCACCCCCAGCACCATGGCTGGCGTGGACATTGATATTTCCAGCCTCGTGGCTGACGGCAATAAGCTGATCATTGACGGTACGGAATACATCTTCAAGACCGATGCAAGCAAAACTTATACCGGTAATGTAATTGACGTGAGCGCAGGCAAGACTGATGCCGAGCGCATCCACATGGCCGTCGACCTGTTGTCCAAGCAAACCGCCATCACCGGCCAGACCGACGGTGCAAACAACGGACGCACTTGGACGATTTCCTCCGCTGGCGGCACCAAGATCCACATCGACCAGACTGCCGGCACCACCGACACCACCAAGGCCCTTAAGACCTATGCCGATGTGGCCGCGGTGATCTCCGGCCAGAAGCCCGCCACCACAGAGAAGCAGATCGGCACTAACATCAAGATCGAGAATGATAAGGTTGCCGAGGGCAACACCCTGAACATCGACGGCACCAAGTATGTCTTTACCGAAGATAAAACCGGTAAAACTGACACTGCTGACACCAAGTACGTCCTGTTCACCAAGGGCGGCACCGACGCTGCCACCAACCTCCAGGCGGCGATTGGCGGCACCTCTGAGATTAACGCCGACAAGGATACCGTCACTGTCCGCGCCGCCCAGAAGGGCGATGCTGCCCCCATGGTCCTTGGCAAGGGTTTGACCCTCCAGATCGGTGACACCAGCGATCCCTGGAACCAGCTGAACGTTACGGTTCAGGATATGCACGCCAACTCCCTGGGCATTGCCAACCTGAAGATCAACACCGAGGAAGCCGCGCAGGCCGCGGTGGATAAGATCAAGGCCGCCATCAACACGGTCTCCGACGTCCGCGGTACCCTCGGCGCGACCCAGAACCGTCTGGATCACACCATCAACAACCTGTCTGTGATGACTGAGAACATCCAGGACGCCGAGTCCACCATCCGCGACACCGACGTCGCCGAGGAAATGATGGCCTATACCAAGAACAACATCCTCATTCAGAGCGCGCAGGCCATGCTGGCCCAGGCCAACCAGGTCCCGCAGGGCGTGCTCCAGCTGCTCCAGTAATCTCCCGATTCGCTTCATCATCTCCCCAAAGAAAGAGGGCGGGCCATACGGCCCGCCCTTCGTTTTCTGCCGCCCCCCATTTTCCCCCCTTGCCGCCGGCGGAAAAAACTGCTATCATAAAAGAAAAATCCCTGCGAGGTGCATCCCATGGACAAGCAGACCCTCCGCGCGGCCATGCGGGCGCAGAAGCGCGCCCTCACCGCCGCCCAGATCGACGATTGCAGCGCCCGCCTGGCGCGCCGCCTCCAGGCCCACCCGGCCTACCGGAACGCCCGGTCGCTCTACGGCTACCTCTCCTACAACCAGGAGGTCCGTACCCGCCCCCTCCTGGCCCAGGCCCAGCGGGACGGCAAGCGCGTGGCCGTGCCCAAGGTGTTCGGCGCGGAAATGCGCTTCCTCTGGCTGGACGATCTCGCGGCAGTCTCCCCGGGCTACGCCGGCATCCCCGAGCCCCTGGCCGGCGGCCCCGAGGCCGACGATCCCGCCGCCCTGGTCCTCCTGCCCGGCCTGGCCTTCGACCCCGCCGGACGGCGGTGCGGCTACGGCGGCGGCTTCTACGACAAATGGCTCGCCGCCCACCCCGGCCACCCCCTGGGTGCGCTGTGCTACGGCTTCCAGCTCCTGGACCGTCTGGAGACCGATCCCCACGACGTCCCCGTGGACTTTGTCCTGGCGGAGCCCATTCTGTGAGGCCAAAAATGGAGAAAATATCCAATTATGAAAATCTCTGCCAGGAATGGGCCGAAAAATTCACCCAAATGGACCATCTCCGCCTCCAGCGCCTCCTGCCGGAGCTGCGCCGTGAGGGCAACGTCCTTGTCCTCCGCCATTTTGGCCGCGGCCTGGCCATAGACCGCCGCACCGGCCAGATCGCGGCCCGGGACGGCGGACCGCTCAGCTGGAACGAGCGGCTGAACGTCTATACGCTCTTTGCCTACTGCCGCGAGGGCGCCGCCCTGACCGGCAAATGGGTCCCCTTCCGCAGCGTCCCCGGCGCGGGCGCGTTCGCCCCGGCCTTTGACCGCGGCGTCCTGCGACCCCTGGCGGCCACCTTTTCGGGGAAAACGGAGGCCCTCCGCCGCGCTGCCGCGGCCCTGGGCGGGACGCCCCTGACCCGGTCCGACGCGGGCTTTCTCCTGCCGGCGTTCGCGTGCATCCCCATGCAGCTGCTGTTCTGGGACGGAGACGACGAGTTCCCGGCCCAGGCGAACCTGCTCTACGACGCCGGCGTGACGGACTTCATCCATGTGGAATCCACCGTGACCCTGGCCGGCGTCGCCCTCACGCGCTTGGCGGAGGCCGCAGGCCTCCCCCTGGCCCGCGGCGCGTTCTGAAACCGGATTGCGCCGGGGCCAAAAACGTGGTATCATATGCTCAAACCCACTTGAAAGGAGTGCTTCTATGGAGCTTTCCGCCATCCTGCGCGCCGTGGACCACACCCTGCTGGCCCCCGACGCGACCTGGCCACAGATCCAGACTGTCTGCGACGACGCGGCGCGGTATCACACCGCCTCCGTCTGCCTTCCCCCCAGCTTCGTGGCCCAGGCCGCAGCACACCTGGCCGGCCGCGTGCCGGTCTGCACCGTCATCGGCTTTCCCAACGGCTATGCCACCACCAAGACCAAGTGCTTTGAGGCCGCCGACGCTGTGGAGAACGGCGCGGATGAAATCGACATGGTCGTCAACCTCGGCTGGGTCAAATCCGGCTGCAAGGGCCGGGTCCTGGAGGAGATCCGCGCCGTCCGCGCCGCCTGCCCGGGCAAGGTGCTCAAGGTCATCGTGGAAACCTGCCTGCTCACCGAAGAGGAAAAGATTTCCATGTGCCGCGTGGTCTCCCAGTCCGGCGCGGACTTCATCAAGACCTCCACCGGCTTCTCCGCCGGCGGCGCGACCCTGCCCGACGTGGCGCTCTTCGCCGCCCACGCCGAGCCCCATCTGAAAATCAAGGCCGCCGGCGGCATTGCCTCCCTGGCCGACGCGGAGGCGTTTCTGCGCGCCGGCGCGACGCGCCTGGGCACCAGCCGCGTCGTCCGGCTGGCACAGGAACAGGAGGCGCAGGCATGAAGCGCGTATTTTTGATCGTTCTGGACTCCTTCGGCATCGGCGCGGAGCCGGACGCGGCGGACTTCGGCGACGCCGGGGCCAACACCCTGGCCTCCGTCTGCCGCTCGCCGGAGTTTTCCATGCCCGGCCTCACGGCGCTGGGCCTGGGGAACATCGACGGCGTCACGGCTGTCCCCGCGGCGGCGCGGCCCGGAGCTGCGGTGGCCCGTCTGCGGGAGCGCTCCCGGGGCAAGGATACCACCATCGGCCACTGGGAGCTGGCCGGCGTCGTCTCGCCCCAGCCCCTGCCCACCTACCCCCAGGGCTTCCCCCCGGAGGTCCTGGAGCCGTTTATGCGGGCCACGGGCCGCGGCGTCCTGTGCAACCGGCCCTATTCGGGTACCGACGTCATCCGCGACTACGGCCAGGAGCACCTGGACACCGGCAAGCTGATCGTCTACACCTCCGCCGACAGCGTCTTTCAGATCGCGGCTCACGAGGCGCTGGTGCCGCCGGAGCAGCTCTACGAGTACTGCCGCCAGGCCCGGTCCATCCTCGCCGGCCCCCACGGCGTGGGGCGGGTCATCGCGCGTCCCTTCACGGGCGATGCGGCGGGAGGATTCACCCGGACGTCCAACCGCCACGACTTCTCCCTGGAGCCGCCGGGCCGGACGCTCCTGGATGCGGTCTCGGAGGCCGGCCAGGACGTGATCGGCGTTGGGAAGATCTGGGATATTTTCGCCGGCCGCGGCGTGACGGAGAAGATTTTGACCCGCGGCAACACCGACGGCCTGGCCCAAACCCTGGCCCTGGCGGACCGGGATTTCCGCGGCCTCTGCTTTGTGAACCTGGTGGACTTCGACATGCTCTACGGCCATCGTCAGGATCCGGACGGATACGCCCGGGCGCTGGCGGAGTTCGACCGCTGGCTGCCGTCGTTCACGGCCAAGCTGGGCCGGGAGGATCTGGCGTTCCTGACGGCGGACCACGGCTGCGACCCGTCGGACGCCTCCACCGACCACACCCGCGAGTACGTGCCGCTGATTGCCCTGGGCCCGCAGGTGCGCCCCGGGAACCTCGGCACGCGCTCCACCTTCGCGGACCTGGCCGCCACGGCGGCCGAAGCCCTGAGCGTCCGCCTGGAAACAGAGGGCGAGAGCTTCCTCTCCGCCATGCTCTAAAAACACCGCCGGCCCCGGAGGCCCCCCATTTTGGGACCCTCCGGGGCCGTCTTTTACGCTTCTGTCTCCGCGGGCATCAGGCCCTGGGCGATGAGGCGGGTGCGTTCGCGCTGTGCGGCGGCGGACTGCTCCGCGGGACTGAGATCCTCGTCCAGCGGCGCGATGATGCCCAGGAGATCCTGTGCGGCGAAATAGCTGCACAGCACACCGTCCGGACTGACGCCGGTGACATGGCAGTAATCCGTCAGCTCCAGGAAGCGGACGCCGTGGCCGCTCCCGGCGGTGAGGATCGGGTCGGGCGCGCCGTCATTGTCCAGGCTGTAGACGCCGTCGCCGGTCTGCCGGCCACCGCAGAGCGGCGACACGCCGGGGGTATAGGTCAGGAAATAGGGCCAGAGGTTCCGTGTGAGGACCACCTGGACCGTGGGAATCTCCAGCAACCGCACCAGCGTGCCGTCCTGGAGGGTGTAGGCCCCGGCGCTGCCCACAAAAAACCAGCCGTCCTGGCGGAGTGTCAGCGGCTCCGCCGTCCCGTCGCCGTCGAAGTCCGCCGGCGGGAGGGCCAGGGACTGGCGCGTCTCGCCGGTGGCGGCGTCCAGCACGAACACCTCCAAGGTTCCGTCCTCGCGGCGGCTGGTCCCCACCAGGCCGTCGCCGCTGTAGGACAGCACCGTCCCCGCCGCGGGCCAGGGCAGGTCCAGCCGCCGGCCCTCCCCCAGCAGGTGCAGCCTGCCGCCGCCCAGGACCATCAGCTGTCCGTCCGCCGTCCGGAACCGGCCCGCCTCGCCGGCGGGGACGGCCTCGCCGCCCCACAGCGCTCCGGCGGTCCAGTAGATTTCCAGCCCGCCGTCCGGCCAGCCCAGCAGCGCGCCGTAAACAGGCTTCTCATCCCCGGGCCGCAGCTCCGCCAGGCAGAACCGGCCGTCCCAGCCGCCCACCTGGGAGACGCCCACGGCGTCTGCCGACGGGGCGCGTCCCTGGCGGTTCACCTCCAGCGTGTCGCAGCGCAGCTCGTAGATGGTGAGGCCGCCGTTCTCCCGCTTCGCCGCGTACAGCACGTCCTGGGGCCGGTCCAGGCTGTCTGCCGCTGCGCTCAGGCCCTCCACAGGGCACTGAGCCACGTCCACGCCGCCCACGTACCGCCGCAGGATGCCGCCGCGGTCCGCCTCATACCGGGCGGGCAGGACGCCGTAGGCGGTGCGGCCCAGTGCCTCGGCGGTGAAGAGGCCCCTGCCGCGGAGCCGCTGCAAAAGGGTCTCCGCCCCCGGCGCCGGGACCTGGAGCAGCGCCCGCACCGTCAGCCCCATGGCCGCGCTGCGGGGAAACGCCTCATACTGCGCCCAGTACGCCGCCTCGCCCTCCGTCCCCAGCTTCGTCCACTGGCCAAAGTCCGTCCCCGCGCCGTACAGCGCGCGGACCAGCATGGCGGCGTACTCCCGATAGCGGATGTTCCGCCCGCTGCCGTAGAGTCCGCCGCCCATGCCGTTGGTCAGCCCGCTTTCATAGAGCCAGCCCACATAGGCGTCCGCCCATGCCGGGACATCGGTGAAGGGGTGGGCCGGCGGCGCGGCCAGGGCCGCCTCCTCGCCGCCCAGCAGCCGGGTGAGCAGCACCGCCGCCTGGGCGCGGGTCAGGGGACTGTCCAGCTCGAAGCCCCGGTCCGTGCCTTGCAGCAAGCCCAGCGCGTGCAGCATCTGCGCCTCGGCCTCCGGGTCTCCGTCCACGCCCTCGGTGTAGACGTTATTGAGGAAGTGCCCGCCCGAGTGCGCCGCCTGGTACGCCCCCGCCGTGCCGGCCAGCAGCCCCAGCACCAGGGCCAGCAGGCACAGCCGTCTCCAAATTTTCACGATTCTCCGCTCCTTTCGGTCTTTTTCCCAGCTTATCACGGAAAAACGGACGGTTTTCCGCCAATTGACCCTTGCATGTGCCCCGGCGCTGTGGTATACTGAATATTTGTGAGATATTTTTTGTACGAGCGAAGGGAGCGACCTCCAATGGCGCAGGAAAACATTCGGAATATAGCGATCATCGCCCACGTGGACCACGGAAAGACCACGCTGGTGGACCAGATGCTCAAGCAGGGCGGCGTCTACCGGGAGAACCAGGCCGTGGTGGAGCGTGTGATGGACTCGGGCGATCTGGAGCGGGAGCGGGGCATCACCATCCTGGCCAAGAACACCGCCGTCCACTATAAGGGAACCAAGATCAACATCGTCGACACCCCGGGCCACGCCGACTTCTCCGGCGAGGTGGAGCGCATCCTCAAGATGGTGGACGGCGTGCTCCTCCTGGTGGACGCCGCCGAGGGCCCCATGCCCCAGACCCGGTTCGTCCTCCAGAAGGCGCTGGAGCTGGGCCACAAGGTCATCGTGGTGGTCAACAAGATCGACCGCCCCGACCAGCGCATCGACGAGGTCTGCGACGAGGTGCTGGAGCTGCTGCTGGACCTGGACGCCACCCAGGAGCAGTTCGATTCCCCCACCATCTTCTGCTCGGCCCGCCAGGGTGTCAGCGCCTACTCCCCCCACGTGGAGGGGACCGACCTGATCCCCCTCTTTGAGACCATTGTCAACTATATCGACCCGCCCAAGGGCGACGGGAACGGCCCGCTCCAGGTGCTGGTCAGCTCCATCGACTATAACGAATTCGTGGGCCGCATCGCCGTGGGCCGCGTGGAGCGGGGCGTCATCCGCCAGAACCAGGAGATCATTGTCTGCGACTTCCACGACCCGGATGTGAAGGAAAAGGCCAAGGTGGTAGCTCTGTACGAGTACACGGGCCTGGGCCGCAGCCCCATTCAGGAGGCATCCGCCGGTGAGATTGTGGCTTTCTCGGGCATCTCCGACATCACCATCGGCCGCACCATCTGCGCCCCCGACGCGGCGGAGCCGCTGCCGTTCGTGAAGATCTCCGAGCCGACCATTGAGATGACCTTCTCAGTCAACGACTCGCCCTTCGCCGGGCGGGAGGGCAAGTACGTCACCTCCCGGAACCTCCGGGACCGGCTGCAAAGGGAGCTTTTGAAGGACGTGTCCCTCCGTGTCACGGAGCAGGGAACCGATGCCTTCAACGTGGCGGGCCGCGGCGAGATGCACCTGTCGATTTTGATCGAAACCATGCGCCGGGAGGGCTACGAGTTTCAGGTGTCCACGCCCCGCGTTCTCAACCGGGAGATCGACGGGAAGCTCTGCGAGCCCGTCGAGCGGATGGTGGCCGACGTGCCGGAGAACGCGGTGGGCGCGGTGATCGACAAGATCAGCCAGCGCAAGGGCGACCTGGAGTCCATGAACCCGGTGGGCAGCCGGATGCGGCTGGAGTTTCTGGTGCCGTCCCGGGGCCTGTTCGGCTACCGCAGCGAGTTCCTGACCGACACCCGGGGCGAGGGCATCATGGCGTCCCGCCTGGAGTCCTACGCGCCGGTGAAGGGCGGGATCGAGCGGCGGAAAACCGGCTCGCTGGTGTCCTTCGAGACGGGCGAGGCGGTGACCTACGGCCTCTATAACGCCCAGGAGCGCGGCCAGCTGTTCATCGGAGCGGGCACGCCGGTGTACGCGGGCATGGTGGTGGGCATCTGCTCGCGCAACGAGGACATGTCCGTAAACGTGTGCAAAAAGAAGCAGCTAACCAACACCCGGGCCTCCGGCTCGGACGACGCGCTGCGGCTGACGCCGCCGCGCCAGATGAGCCTGGAGCAGTGCCTGGAGTACCTGGCGGACGACGAGCTGCTGGAGGTTACGCCGCAGAGCCTGCGCATCCGGAAGCGTATCTTGGATCACGCTGAGCGCATGAAGCGCCTCAAGAGCGGCAAATAAGGCGCTTCCGCCGGCCTTTGGTCCAGGCGGCCGCTTCCCCTCCCTGAATCGTTCAAAAAAGCCAGAAGAATGCCGCAGATTTTGAAAAAAAGTCTGCGGCGTTTTTTCCTGTCCGGACACCGAAAGGGAGCGGAACGCCCAGGGCCTGCTGCCGCAGGTCCTTAGCCTCTCAGCGCCCCTGCGGGGGCCGAAATCCGTGCTTCCCCATGGTAAAGCGGCCTGCCCGGGAGATACCGGGCAGGCCGCTGCTGCAATTCGGAAATGGGGTCACTCCGTTCCCTGCTGTGCCTGCTGGCGCAGGCGGCGTTTGGCCTGGGCGTTTTTGCTCATGCTGATGCACGCCGCGAACAGCAGCCCGAAGCTCCCGAAGAGGAAGCCGAAATACACCTTCGCCAGCGTCGTGGTGGTCTGGATGCCCTCCACGTTGGCGAACAGGCGCCCGCCGGCCAGATACGCCCGGGTGCTCTGGCCCTCCTTGTAGGAATAGCTGTTGTGGGCGTTCTCCAGCTGCATACGCTCCCCGTCGTACAGCACCTCCACCTCGTGGAGGGTCGTGCGGGTGCCGGTCCGGTTGTTCTTCAGCGTCACGTCCCGGGCGCTGAGGACCATGACGCTGACCTCCTCGTAATCCACGTCCTGATTGCGCATTTTCAGGTTCAGCACCACCGCCGCTGCCGCGCAGGCGATGAACAGCAGCCACAAAATGGCGGTCCTGCCTCTGTGCATTGCCACCGCTCCTTTCCTCGTTTGCTTCCCCGCCATGATATCACAGGCCGCGGCGGTTTGCAAGAGCGTTGAAAATCCGGCGCGGCTATGGTAGAATAAATTGCTTAATTTCTCTGTAAAGGAGGCCATCCGAGATGGCTGTACCTGCCGCGACGCAGTGGCGGGCGCTGCTGGACGCGCTCTGCGGCGCGCCGGCGCGGACGCCCGCCGTTTCTCAAAAAACCTTGCGCGCCCTGGCCCGGGAGACCGGCTTCCCCGAGACCCTGGAGGCCTTCCGCCCCGCCGCCCGGCCGCGGGACGTGCTGCGGCTGTGCCGGCCGGTCATGGACCGGCTGGACCCGGACTTCTCTGGCGACTGGCTGGCGGCGGTGCGGGACTTCCTCCACGACGGGCTGTTCCATGACCGCGCCTACGTCCGCCCGCCCAAGGCCGCCCGCCGCGCCTTCTGGTTCTACCTCTCCGTGCTGGAGTGGTTCGCCGCCCGGGACGCCGGGCATGACCCCCTGCGGGACGTGCCGGCGCTGACGGAGGAGGAGCTGGCGGAAAGCCGCATCGGGGCGGAGTACCGGCGCTTCGCCGCGGCGGTGGCAGACGCGCACCTGCTCTCGCTGATGCGCATGGAGCCGCTGTTCCTGCCCATCGACCCCGGCGCCCACACCATCGGCGTCCACAGCATCGCCCTGCGAACGGCCCGGCAGGCCGCGGCGGCGGGGCTGCCGGTGGACGTGGCGCTGGTGAGCGCGTCGGCCCTGGGCCACGACATCGGCAAATTCGGCTGCCGGGGCGAGGACGCCGGGCGCATCCCCTACCTCCACTACTACTTCACCTGGCAGTGGCTCTCGGACCACGGCTGCCCCACCATCGCCCACATCGCCGCCAACCACTCCACGTGGGACCTGGAGTTTGAGAACCTGCCCCTGGAATCCCTGATCCTCATCTACGCGGACTTCCGCGTCCGCGGCACCCGGGAGCCCGCGGGCCACGACGGGAGCCTCCGAGAGGTGGTGCGCATCTACTCCCTGAAGGCCTCCTACGACATGATCCTCTCCAAGCTGGACAACCTGACGCCGGAAAAGCGGCGGCGGTATCAGACGGTGTACAGCAAGCTCCGGGATTTTGAGCAGTTCCTGACCGCCCGGGGCGTGGACCCCGACGGCGAATGCCTGGGCGCGCCGCAGCCGGGGAAGGACGCGGCCCTGCGGACCCTGCCAGAGACGCTGGACGCCTTCCGGGACCTGACCTTCTCCAACAACGTGGCGCTGATGCACACCATCACCGTGGACGCCTCCTTCGAGCAGCTGCTGGAGGCCGCCCGGAGCGAGAAAAACCTCTACCGCATCCGCACCTATCTCCACCTGTTCTCCGAGTACCACACCTATATGACCGGCGCCAACAAGCGCCTGGTGCTCTCGTTCCTCTACGAGCTGCTGATGCACCCCCAGGGGGACATGCGCCGCCGCGCCGGGCGGCTCATGGGCAAGATCCTGGCCAACAGCGGCCCCCGCTACCGCAAGGAGCTGCCCGCCGGCGTCTCCCACGCCGCCGCGGCCCCGACGCTGCTGGCGTTCCTCACCGAGTCGGCGGAGCTGTGGTCCCACTATCTGGAGATCTGCCTCCACCCCGACCACAAGATCACCGCCAAGCACGCCCAGCGCATCTCCAACTCCATCAAGATCATTGTGGAGCACCTGTTCGCCAGCTGCGACGCCGGGGAGGCGCGGCACTATCTCCAGCCCATCCTGCGGCAGCTCCACGCCGCGAAGGACGCCGACGACCGCTTCGTCCTGCTGGACACCCTCCAGCATGTGCCGGCGGAGCTTCTGACCGGAGACGAGCTGCTGGGCTGCCTCGACCGGATCGGCGTGCTGCTGCGGGCAGCGGATCTCCGCCAGCAGATCGCGGCGCTGCGGTGTATGGAATATCTTCTGCCCGCCGGCGGCGCCGCGGCGGCGGGGAAGATCACGGCGCTGCTGTCCCGGCTGGACAGCAGCCGGGAGACGGCGGTGCGCTACCTCCTCTGGCGTCTGCGGACGGCCATGGGGGCGACGGCGCCGCTGGAGCTGGCGGAGCCGGAGTCCCAGCTGTACCTTGCGAACCTGAAAAACGCGGTCCACTGGAGCGTGAAGAACACCCACATCGACCTGCTCTGCGACGACGTGGCGCGCCGCCCGGAGACAGCCTTCCACACGGCCATGCACCTCTCGAATCTTCTCTCGGTCAGCGAGCACCTGCCGGTGCGCACCCGGGCGGGAGAGGCGCTGGTGGAGGCGGCGGCGTTCCTGACCATGGATCAGCAGAACGAGATCGTGGTGGACCTGCTGCGGGAGCTGGAGGCCGGACAGGAGGAGGTCTCGCGGTATATTCCCCAGTACCTGGGGGCCATGCTCTGCCGCCTGCCGGAGAAGGAGTTCGACGAGGGGCTGGCCTTCCTGGCGGGCTTCATCCGGGGGTCCAACGTGGCCTCGGCCCGGGCGGCGCTGCTGACGCTGGGGGTGATCCTCTCGGACCTGGCCCGCTGCGGCCGGGCAGAGGAGCCGCTGGCGGTGCAGGTGTTCGGCCTGCTGCTCACGGGCGTGGCCCACTACGACAATACCATCCATCAGACCGCCCTGTCCGTCCTCTGCCGGGACCTGCTCAACGACGAAACGCTGCCCCTGCGCGTCCGGCGGGACTATTTCCTGCGCATCGGCAAAAAGCTGCTCACCCTGCTCTCCGAGCCGCGGACGGGACAGCTCTCCTTCTTCACCCGGGCGGCCATCCTCAACCATCTCTACCGCTTCCTGGTGCTCTGCCAGGTGGAGCTGGGAGAATTTCCCTTCCCGCCGCTGCGGCCGGCTGCTTTCTTCCCGGGGACCTTCGACCCCTTCTCCTCGGGCCATAAGCGGATCGTGGACGAAATCCATTCCCTGGGGTTCGAGGTGTATCTGGCCATCGACGAGTTCTCCTGGAGCAAGCAGACGCTGCCCAAGCTCCAGCGGCGGATGATCGCCGCCATGTCCACCGCCGGGCAGCTGGACGTGTATGTATTCCCAGACGACGTGCCGGTGAACATCGCCATCCCGGAGGACCTGGCGCACCTGCGAAGCCTCTTCCCGGACCAGGCGCTGTATCTGGTGGCGGGCAGCGACGTGATCCGCAACGCCTCGGCCTACCAGAGCGGCGTGCCGGGGTCCGCGGCGGACTACAACCACGTCATCTTCTGCCGCGACGAGGCCGCCCACGACGGCCAGCCGCCCATCTCTGAGATCATCCGCGGCAAGCTCAGGCTCCTCTCCCTGCCGGCCTACTACGAGACCGTCAGCTCCACCCGTATCCGCGAGTATGTGGACAAGAACCTGGATATTTCCATGATGGTGGACCCCATGGTGCAGAGCTACATCTACGCCAACGGCTTCTACCTCCGCGCGCCGCAGTTCAAGAACGTGCTGCGCCTCCAGGACCTCTATTTCCAGTGGCAGCGGGGCGTGCCGCCGGAGCTGGCGTGCCGGCGGGACCTGCCTCAGGGCGAGGTGTACGCGGTGCTGCTCAAGTCCCGCGGCGACGGAACGCTCCGGGGCTGGGCCGTGGGGCACACGGTGCGGGCCTCGGAGCTGTACGGCGCGTTGGGTTCCCTGGAGACCGCCGAATATGTGCGGCGGCACACCTCGGGCCGGGTGCTGATGGTGGACGCGGCCGACGGGGACGGCACGCAACTGCGCCGCGCCCTGGTCAATGAGCTGCTGGCCCGCTCGCTGCTGGACGACCACACCTACGCCCTCTACCAGCGCCCCGCCGGGGACGATCCCCTGGGGGAGGCGCTGCCGGAGCTGGGCTTCCGGGCGGTGCCCAGCAGCCCCCGGGTGCTGGTGGTGGATATGCGGATGCCCCTGGCCTTCATTCAGGACGTGCTGCTGCGCATCAAGGAGCCCCACCGGGACGACGGCGCGGTCCGCGCCGTCGTCCAGGCGGCGCGGCCGAGAATGCGCCGGGCGCTGGCGGCGCTGTTCCCGGGGCGGCTGGTGCTGAGCTTTGACGCGGAAATCCTCAATCAGGCGCTGCTGACCAAGGTCCAGGCATGCAACGGCGTGCTGGACGTGCCCCCCGGGGTGCGGCGGCTGGGGCCGTATATGTGCGTGCCCTACGGCAAAATTCTATCCGGCGAGATTGTTCCCAACACCGTCACCAAGACCCTCCACGCCGACAAGGTCTACCACCGGGACCTCCACCATTTCAGCATCACCGAATACCCCGGCTACTCGCCCCTGCGCAGCCAGGCGCGGACCATCAACTCCTTCCGCCGGCCGGTGCTGCTGGTGGACGACCTGCTGCACAAGGGATACCGCATGGAGATGCTGGACCCCATCTTCAAGGAGGAGAATGTGGACATCGACCGCATCATCGTGGGCATCCTCTCGGGCCGGGGGAAGGACCTGATGCAGCGGCAGGGCCGGCGGGTGGAGTGCGAATACTTCATCCCCAACCTCTCCTACTGGTTCACCGAGAGCCTGCTCTATCCCTTCCTGGGCGGCGACAGCACCGACGGGCAGCGGCTGAGCGAGGGAATGCTGCCGTCGCTGAACATGATTCTGCCCTATGTTTACCCCGAGTACCTCCACGGCGTGGCCGAGCACGACCTGCGGGTGCTGTCCATGGCGGCGCTGGAGAGCGCCCGGGACATCCTGGCAGTGCTGGAGCGGCGGCATCAGGCGGTGTTCGCTGCGGCGCTGACACTCCAGCGTCTGGCCGAGGCTGTGGTCCGCCCGCGCCTGCCCGACAAGGGGCGGCACCTCCAGTACAACCTGAGTATGCCCGCCTCGCTGTACCTGGAGGACGATATCGCCGCTCTGCGGCGCATTTGCAGGGAGGAGGAATTCCAGTGAGTCAGTTTTTTCAAAAGGAGGGCGTGTGCTTCTGCCCCCTGGGGGGCCGTCTGCCGGCGGGGGCGGTCCCGGCGGCGCGGCCCTTCGACCCGCTGGTCTGTCTGGTGGACCGGGACCCGGCGCGGAGCCGGGGCATCTTCGCCATTCATGACATCGCGGAGCTGGACGAGCCGGAAGGCCCCCGGGTCCTGCTGCCCGCCGGACAGGGGGCCGGCGAGGCAGCGGCTCTGGTGCGAAATGCGGGCGCGTGCGTCCTCAACACGGCCTTTGCCCGGTGCTTCGATGTGCTCCGGGCTTACTGGTCGCCCCATCCCAAAGGTCTCCGGGTGAATCTGGTGGGCCTGGGGGACGTGGGCGGCACGGTGCTGACGGGGCTGGTGCTCCTGGGCGAGCACATCACGGAGATCGGCATCTACGACTTCTATGAACCCCTCTGCCGCCGCTACGAGCTGGAGCTGAACCAGGTACTGTCCGCAGTGGACGGACGGACGCCCCCGCGGGTGGTAATCCGGGACCCGCAGGACCTCTTCGACTGCGACGTGGTGCTCTTCACCGCCGCCAAGGGCGTCCCGCCGGTGGGCAGCGGCGTGCAGGACGTGCGCATGGCCCAGTACGAGGCCAACCGGGCGCTGCTGGCCCCCTACGCGCGGCAGGCCCGCGCGGCGGGCTTTGCCGGCCTGTTCTGCCAGATCTCCGATCCGGTGGACCACTTGTCCCGGGCGTTTTTCCTGGAGAGCAGCAAAAATGCGGCCGGAGAGCTGGATTTCGCCGGCCTCCTGCCGGAGCAAATCCAGGGCTACGGCCTGGGGGTCATGGAGGCCCGGGCGCGGTACTATGCCCGCAAGCGCGGCGCGGACTTCACCCGCGGCGCAGTGTTCGGCCCCCACGGCCAGGACCTGGTGGTGGCCAACGACTGGGGAGAGGGGTACGACGAGGCCCTCTCCAGTGCGCTCACTGAGGACACCGTGACGGCCAATCTGGCGGTGCGGGAGCTGGGCTTCAAGCCCTACATCGCCCCTGGCCTCTCCTCCGCGGCCGTCAGCGTCGTGCGGACCCTCACGGGCCGGTGGCACGACGGGGCGGTGCCGGTGGGCGGGGCGTACCTGGGCTGCCAGAGCCGGATGACCATGCTGGGGCCGGAAATTCTGCGCCGTCCGCTCCATCCGGCGCTGTACGCGCGCGTGCAGGCGGCCCACCGGAAGCTGGAGGACTTCGGCTATGGAAGCTAAGCTGCTGGTGATCTCCGCCGGGACCCACCGGCGGCTGGGGGAGGTCCTGGCCTATGCCCTGGCGGGCATCGACCACGAAACCGTCACGCCAGCGGCGCTGCCGCCGGCCCTGGCGGGGCGTCGGGTGGTGTTCGCGGTGTCGGCGGGCGCGTGGGGGCTGGAAGAGGACTTCTGCCGCCTGGTGCGGCGGCTGCGGGAAAGCCCCGACTGCATGGAGGGGTCCTCCGCCGTGGTGCTGGTGGACGGCGAGGGGGAGCTGTACACCAAGGAGGCCGCCCGGATGCTGGTGCTGGCGGCCAATCAGGCCGGGTGCGCCTTTCCGGGCAAGCCGTTGGTGGAGGGCACCGGGTCGCTGCACAACCTGGACGTGCTCTCCCGGCGCATGGGCCTGCCCCAGGCGGCGGTCTACCGTGAGACGGCCCGGGCGCTGGTGCGGCGGCTTCAGGACTTCGTGCCGCCCCGGACAGCGCGTCCCCATGTGCTGCTGCTCCACGCCTCGGACCACGCCACGTCCAACACTCTGGCCCTGGGCGGGCGGGTGCGGGAGCTGCTGGCGGGCGACTGCGAGTTTGAGGAGCTGTCGCTGCGCAACGGCGCGGTTCACGACTGCCGGGGCTGCTCGTACAAGGTCTGCGCCCACTACGCCCAGCAGAACTCCTGCTTCTACGGCGGGAGCATCGTGGATGAGGTCTACCCGGCCATGATCCGCGCGGACGTGCTGATGCTCCTCTGCCCCAACTACAACGACTCGGTCGGCGCCAATATCATGGCCTTCATCAACCGCCTGACCAGCCTGCAGCTGTTCCATTCCCTCCACGACAAGTACCTCTACGCCATCGTGGTCTCCGGCTACAGCGGCAGCGACCTGGTGGCGCAGCAGGTTCTGGGGGCGCTGTGCCTCAACAAGGCGTTTCTCCTGCCGCCCCGCTTCTGCCTGCTGGAGACCGCCAACGATCCCGGCAGCGCCCTGCGCGCCCCCGGGATCGGGGCACGTCTGGCCCGCTTCGCCGCGTCCATCCGGGCCGCGGCCGGGCCGGCGGACGGGTGAAAGGCGGCGAAACGCGCGCAAAGTTCGCCGCCGCCTCCTCTTGCCAAGGAGCCGGGGTCCTGCTATAATGAGAGCAGCGAGTATGGCAATTTGAAAGAGGGGAGGCGCTGAACTGTGTCGATCAAGGAGAAACTCGTGGCCATCCTGTTCGGTCCGAAGGCCGAGACGGGGGATGCCGAGGAGGCGCTGCGTCAGGAAGGGGCGCAGACGGAGGCGGCGGAGGAGAGCATGTCCTTTGCCGCCGAGGATCCGGCGGTGATCAAGCTGCCGGCAGAGCACCCGATGCTCCAGCTTCACGCGCTGCGCAGGCAAACGGCGGGTTCTCTGCCCGCGCCGCGCCTGTGCATGGACGAGGACGGCGTGCTGCCGGAGGAGCTGGTCCGGCGGGAGAAGGTCCGGCTTCAGACGGGCCTGAAGAGCGTATGCGCCGCCCGCCTGAAGTCCATCCGGGGCAGCGCGAGCCGGCATGCCCGGAGGGAGAAGGCCGGTGAGGGAAGCGCCGGGGCGTCCGAACCGCCGGGACTGGATGCCATGCCCTGCTTTTTCCTTTCGTCGGATAAGCTGTACGCCTGGGCGCTGGTGCTCCCGCCGGCGGAGGGCGGCCAGGAGCTGACCCGGGAAATGTTTTCCCTGGCCATGAAAAAGCAGGGGATCACCTACGGCGTGGACGACCGGCTGGTCAACCGGCTGGCACATGATGAGCGGCGGTACTTCACCCTTTTCCTCATCGCTCGGGGCAAGCCCGCCTTCGACGGGAAGAACGGCAACATTGTCGATTATTTTCCGCGGGTGGTGGAGCGGGTGCTGGAGGTGGATGAGTACGATCAGGTGGACTACACCGCGCTCAACCTCATCCATAACGTGAAGGAAGGGCAGGAGATCTGCCGCCTGATCCGCCCCACTGAGGGCGAGCCGGGCCGGACGGTGCTGGGCCAGGAGATTCCGGCCAAGAGCGGCAAGCCCGTTGCCCTGCCCAAGGGGCGCAACACCGAGATCAGCGAGGACGGCGACGCGCTGATCGCCCAGTCCGCCGGGCACGTGGAGTTCACCGGCCGCAGCTTCCGGGTCCAGCCGGTGCTGGATATTGACGGGAACGTGGACCTCACCACGGGCAATATCAAGTTCCTGGGGGATATCCGCATCAAGGGAGACGTGCTCGCCGGCTTCACGGTCCGCGCCATGGGCAATATCTGGGTGGGCGGCGTGATCGAGGCGGGCAGCACGGTGGAGGCCGGCGGCGACCTCACGGTGGTCAAGGGCATCCTGGGAGACGGCACCACCACCGTCCGGGCGCACCGGTGCGTGTTCTCCAAGTACATTGAAAACGCGACGGTGTTTGCCCAGGAGAACCTCCAGACCGACGCCATCATCAACGGCGGCGTCTACTGCGACGGGGAGGTGCTGGTCCGCTCCGGGCGGGGCATCATCATGGGCGGCCGGATCTGGGCGGCCAAGAAAATCAGCGCCGTCACCGTGGGGTCCAAGTCCGAGCGGCGGACCACCGTCGTCCTGGGCGGCCTGCCCTGCGCCAACTTCGAGCGGGAGCTGGTGCGGCGGGAGCTGAAGGACCTGGAGACCACGCGGGAGAAGCTGGAGTGCCAGCCGGACAATCCGGCCAAGGACAGCCTGCTGGCCAAGGTCCGGATGAAGCTGTCCACGGCGGAGCTGCGCCTCCAGCAGCTCGACGAGGACCTGTGCGATCTTGAAAAGCAGAACAGCACCAAGAAAGCGGAGGGACGCCTGGAGTGCGGGACCGCCCGTGCAGGAACGGAGATTCGTTTCGGGGAGGAGATCCTCATTCTGCGGCAGGAGGAGCATCAGTGTGTTGCCAAAATGGTGTGCGGTGAGATCATTTTGACGTAACGCCGGTGTTGGAAGCAGCTGAGAAAGAAGGAATGGATCGTTATGAAGAAGAAAGTCATGGTGGTGGACGACTCCAAGGTCGCGGCGCTTCAGATTTGCAAGCTGCTGGAGGGCAGCGAATTTGAGGTAGCCGTCCACTGCGAAAACGGCGAGGACGCCATCGCCAGCTATAACAAGGTCCGGCCGGATGTGGTGACAATGGATATTATTATGCCGGGCATCGACGGTCTGGAGACCGCGCAGGTGCTGAGGTACGAGCATGACGAAGCCAGGATTGTCATGATCTCCTCTTTGAGCGGCGACGAGGAGACGCTTCACGAGATTCATGCCGTCGGCCCGCAGGCGGTGCTGTTCAAGCCGCTGACACGGGAGGCGCTGCTGGAGGCGCTGGAACAGGCGCTGCGCTGAGCGCTCCCGGCGCGCGCGGCCCGCGGGCCGCGCGCGCCGGGAGAAAAAATTTTCCCAATACCTCTTGACAAGCACCGCGCCGGGTGCTAGAATGCAAACATCAATTTCATATGGGAAATGCACCGATGGAGACAAGTACCTGGGAAGGGCCGGGCACAGTGAGCGGGGGACAGTGGGAACTCCGCGCAGGGCGTCCTTGGGAATAACACTCCGGAGCAGCAAGCTGAAAGCCATGGCAAGTAGGGGCGCCGTGCACGGCACGTTACGCCGTATGGGCGTGTTGGCGCCCGAGCAAAGTGACTGCTTCGGCAGTAAATTAGGTGGCACCGCGGATCCGCAGCTATTCGTCCTAAGAGATTGGGTCGATCTGGCTGCGAATTTTTTATTTTGAGGTGTCAGCTATGTGCGCAATTATGGGTTTTTCCTCCAAGTCCGTTCCCCTGGATACCATCCGCCGGCAGTTTGAAAAGACCGTCTCCCGCGGGCCGGATATGAGCCGGATCGTGGACACCGGCAGCGGCTGGCTCTGCTTCCACCGCCTGGCCATCATGGGCCTCCACGAGGCGGGCATGCAGCCCTTCTCCCTGGACGGCGACTGGGTGGTCTGCAACGGCGAGCTGTACGGCTTCCGGGCGCTGAGGGAGAAGCTGGCCGGAAAATACACCTTCCAAAGCGGCTCCGACTGCGAGCTGCTGCTGCCGCTCTACCGCGAGTACGGCCTGGAGATGTTCTCCATGCTGGACGCCGAGTTCGCCCTGGTGCTCTACGACCACAAGAGCGATTCCCTCATCGCCGCCCGGGACCCCATCGGCATCCGGCCCCTCTACTGCGGCGCGCTGGACGACGGCTCGATGGTGTTCGCCAGCGAGGCGAAGAACCTGACGGGCCTCTGCCGGGAGATCAGGCCCTTCCCGCCGGGGTGCTACTACGCCCACGGGGAATTCGTCCGCTACTGCGACATCGCCGCGGTGGACGCAGTCTGCTACGACGATGTGGAAACGATCTGCCGGAACATCCGGGAAAAGCTGACGGCGGGCGTGGAAAAGCGCCTGGATGCCGACGCGCCCCTGGGCTTCCTGCTCTCGGGCGGGCTGGACTCCAGCCTGGTGTGCGCCATCGCCGCGAAGAAGCTGGGCAGGCCCATCCGCACCTTCGCCATCGGCATGGACACCGACGCCATCGACCTCAAGTACGCCCGCCAAACCGCCGAATACCTCCGCGCCGACCACACCGAGGTCTATATGACCCGGCAGGAGGTGCTCGACTCCCTGGAGACCGTCATTGCCCTCCTGGGGACCTACGACATCACCACCATCCGCGCCAGCCTGGGGATGTATCTCTGCTGCAAGGCCATCCACGAGCGCACCGACATCCGCGTGCTGATGACCGGCGAGATCTCCGACGAGCTGTTCGGCTATAAGTATACCGACTTTGCCCCCTCCGCCGCGGCTTTCCAGCAGGAGGCCCAGAAGCGCATCCGGGAGCTGCACATGTACGATGTCCTCCGGGCCGACCGGTGCATCAGCGTCAACTCCCTGGAGGCCCGCGTGCCCTTCGGGGACCTGGACTTTGTGAAATACGTCATGGCCGTGGACCCGGAGATGAAGCGCAACACCTACGGCATCGGCAAGTACCTCCTGCGCCGCGCCTTCGAGGGGGACTGGCTGCCCCACGACATTCTCTACCGGGAGAAAGCTGCCTTTTCCGACGCCGTGGGCCACTCCATGGTGGACGACCTCAAGGCCTGCGCCGAGACGAGGTATACCGACGCCGAATTCGAGGCGCGCCGGCGGCAGTACGATTTCGCGCGGCCCTTTACCAAGGAAAGCCTCCTCTACCGGGAGATTTTCGAGAAATACTACCCGGGGCAAGCCAAAATGGTCGTGGACTTCTGGATGCCCAACCGTGCCTGGGAGGGCTGCGACGTGGACGATCCCTCGGCCCGGGTGCTGAGCAACTACGGGGCCAGCGGCCAATAATCGGGTTGGAAAGCAGCGGCACAAAATTGGGGGACCGCCCAGTGCGCGGTCCCCCGGCTTTGTACCCCGGCACCTTGGGCCGTCACGGCTTTGCGCTGCTGCGGCTGGAACAGAGCCAGGATACGGTGTCGCGGACGGTTTGAAACAGATCCCGCGGATAGTAGCCCAGCTCCCGGGTGGCGCGGTCGTGGGAGAATTGATCGTTGCTGTCCAGCGTGCTCAGGGAGTATGACGTGTACAGCGGCCGCGTCCGGCGGCGCTTGGCGTCCAGGCGCAGGAACGGCTCCGCCAGACGCGCCATCCACAGCGGCAGCACCGGAAGGCGTATCCCGCCGTGGACCGCCCGGACCATATTCAGCACGTCCTTCACCGCATAGTGCCGGTTGGACAGGATATAGCACTGCCCCCGCCGGCCCCGCTCCGCCGCCGCCAGGCACCCCGCCGCCAGGCACCCCGCCGCCACGTCCCGCACGTCCACAAAGTCGTATCCCCCCGCCACGCACGCCGGCAGGCGGCCGCGCAGATACTCGCGGATCATCTGCACCAGGTGGTTGCCGCTCTCGTCATACGGCCCCAGGATGCCCGACGGGTGGACCACCACCGCGTCCAGCCCTTCCGCCGCCGCGTCCAGGACCAGCTGCGTGGCCGCGGCCTTGCTCTTGGCGTAGCCGCCCCGGACCAGGTCGGGGGAAAAGCGGCTCACCTCGCCGATGACCTGCCGGTACGCCTTCTCCGGAATGGCGTGGACCGAGCTGACGTACAGCAGCCGCGCATGGCGGTCGCGGCACAGCGCGATGACGTTGGCGGTGCCGCCGACGTTGACCTCCCACAGCTGCGGCGCGCCCTTTTCGGAGATGTCCACCAGTCCCGCCGTGTGGAGCATCACCAGGGGCCGCTCCCCGGTCCAGGCCGCCAGGCGCGCCAGGGACGCCGGGTCGCGGACGTCTCCCTCATAGTACACCACGTGCGCCAGCGGCGGCGCGGCGGACCCCGGCAGGATCAGGCCGCGGACGTCCTCGCCCCGGCGGCTGAGGAGCCGCGCCAGGGTGCTGCCCAGATGGCCGTTGGCGCCGGTGAGCAGGTAGATGGGTTTCATAGGTGCCACCTCACATTATTTTGAACAGATGTGTTGCTTTACGTTTCTTTGTGTATTATAATACGGAAAACAGCGTCCGGCAATGGGCAGACGGCGCCGGAAATGACCGTTGCCGGACAAAGCGGACAGAAACTGTGCAAAGGGCGGGGGAGTTTTGAAAAAGTTTACAAATGACCACCGGGTCCGGGTGACGCAGACCATCATCCGCAAGGCGTTCCTGGGGCTTTTGAACACGAAGCCCATCCAGAGCATCTCCATCAAGGAGCTGTGCGAGCGGGCGGGGATCAGCCGGGGGACGTTCTACGCCCACTACACGGATCTGCACGACCTGCTGCGGCAGATTGAGGGGGAGATGACCGCGGAAATCGAGGCGGCACTGGAGCCGCTGCTGGCGCGGACGCCGGCAAATCCAGTGGTGCTCAGCGCGCGGATTTTTGAGATTCTGCGGGACAACTCGGACCTCTGCACGGTGGTCCTGGGGGAGCACGGCGACAAGCAGTTCGCGGCGCGGCTGGTGCGGATGGGCTACGAGAAGTGCATCGACCGGTACCGGAGCTATTTCCGGGACGTGCCGGCCCGGGAGATCGAGTATTATTTCGCCTTTGTGAGCATGGGCATCATGGGCCTGCTGCGGCGCTGGCTGGCCGACGGCATGACCGCCACGCCGGAGGAGCTGGCACAGTTCGCCGAGGGCCTGATGCTTCGCGGCGCGGGGGTTTTTGCCCAATAGGCACTCTCACTAGTCGACTAAGTCAGCGGGATGACTCCCGCTTTCTCGTCTAAGAACCGTACGTGAGCGTTTCCGCTCAAATGGCTCAGGCATTTCATCATGCTTTCGCGCGGCGTTCCAGGAAAATTTGCTGGCAGTGTCTGTGGACGTAGGCCATATTACGCACCTCGTCCCTGCCGCCCATGGTTTTCGGGACCTTGAAGAAAATCTCCCTCTCGTCGCGGATGTTCATGGGAAGTCCACAGTGATAGCAACACCCGTTCTGGTTCTTCCAGACCTGCTTAAAGCGTCCAGATAGCTGCTTCCATGCCATGCTGGAATTTGCGGTCAGTGAAATATTGGGTGTCGAAATAGGGATTTGCGTCCATTCGTACCTTGGTGTGGCGGACAATGGGGATGTGATCTACCCGCAGGAGTTCCTTATCCTCAATGGAGAATACCCAATTCCGGTTTCCCTTGCGGTGCCAGTAGTTGGCGGAATGTCCAGCCCAGCATGTCAAATCCGTCGTCAATGCGGGTGATGACCGTCTTTTCCTCTGACAACTCCAGGCCTCTGATTTTCAGAAAATCACGGCTGAGCGCCACGAACATATATTCGCAGGCATCCTGCGCACAGCGTCCCCTTCGGAAGCCAAAGAACTTTGCGTCTGCCGTTGTCTCCGACACCGGGTCAAGCGCCGGAGCATAGCCCTGTCATACATACAGGAGATTCCCAACAGATGCTTTGCCTTTTTGCCCTTTTTCTCGATAAATACCCGGCGCATTGGATGGCTCTTAGCGGCTTTGCCGCTTAGAGCCATCGCATCCCCCTTTCTCACTTTCATCACCTCGATTTCTGTATTTGCGTTAACTATGGCCATATAATACACGCGACTGCAGAAATTATCAGCACACTATAAGAAGCAGTTTATGCAATATCGTAAATTTCTATTGACAAGCCTACTTCGTTCATTTAATATCTAAATTGAAAGGTGGTGCACGAAATGAAAATCGAGGCGTAGCTGAAACAGGAAATTTTACTCCGCTATAAAAGTGTTAGGGCCTTTACGACCGCAGACGATATCCCGTATACAACCCTTGATTCTGTCCTTAAACGAGGAATCGCAAACGCCGAAGTCTCCACAATGATCAAGGTGTTTGATGCGTTTGACCTTGATATCAAAAGCGTTCAGAGTGAAACACTTCGGAGACTTGTTCCTACGAAGAATTTTTCAGTAGATTTCAAAACCTATGAGATTGACCACATAAAAAAAACCACTCCCTCGGCCAATATGGTAAGGAAGCGGTGGACAGCATATTGGACGTGGAGCATCGTCGGTATCTGGAGACACCGGCCCGCACAGCAGCAGATGGACGTTCACAGATGGAGACCGCAACGGAGTTTATTTATTTGGTTCCAAAATATCTCCATCCCATGAGCGCCGGTTTTGGTGAACCGTTGAGCGGCGATGAAGAAGCCAACCTATCACGACGGCGATCTTCTTTTGTCCTTCTTTTGTCCTTCTTTTGTCCGTGCACAGGAGCAGATCGAGCCAGTCCAGGTCGGCGTCTTTTTCATGGACGGCCAGCAATGGGTCAAAAAACTGGGGGACGGCGTCCTGCTCCCCCACAATCCGGAGTATGAGCTGCGCCCTATGACTGAGGATATCCGCTGCCCGTGCTTGGTGCTTGGCGTGTGCGACAAGAGCTATTTTGAATGACTTTTTAAAGAAAGAAGGAAGAGAAAAATGAGTACATACACCTACACCTGCAAAGGCTGCGGCCAGCCGGTCCAGATTCAATACGCCAACTGTCCGCATTGCCAGACGCCCCGCCCGCCTGTGGAGGAGATCGCCCGGCAGCTCACCACGGGAGGCAGTTCCGAGCGTGAGAAGAGCAACAGGAAGAGCGTTCTCCTGCTTATATCCGCGATCCTGGGTGTAGCCTATGCGATTTACAGTATCGTTTATTGGGCAGGAGCCGCCGCCAGCACCTCTGGCTGGGAAGCGGTAGGCGCTGGCATTGCCACAGCACTGGTGATGCCGCATCTGATCTGCGCCGTCCTGGCCGCCATCTTCAACGTCCTGGGCTGGGCCATGAGCAGCCGCGGGCTTGCACTGACTGGCGCGATCCTTTATGCTGTGGCAGCCGCGCTGTTCCCCATGTACGCATTTTTCGTGCTGGTCCAGGTAATTTTGTCGTTCATCGGATTCGCAAAGTTGAAAAAATAAAAAACCGCTTCAGTTTTATGCAGAGGCGGACCATCATGAATAACGAAGAAAAGATTTTAGCGATTCTGGAGAAACAGGGGGAAATGCTGGAAAACACGGGGAAGTCCTGGAAAAGCAGAGCGTTGCAATTAGCCAAATACCGCAGGACCTTGCCCGCGTGGCCATCACACAGGAAAACGTGGTTCTGCCAAAAATCCAGCTGCTCTACGAGGGCCATAGCACGTGGCCGAAAAAAGCCGTGTTGAGGCCCTGGAGGACGATGTGGCAGTTCTGAAAAGTAGATAAGGTAGAATAAGTTTCGCAAAAAAGGGACATAGTTTCCAGCCCTCTGGTAGAATGAAGCAGCGACACACCCTTCAGAGAGGAGACTGTCAACCATGTCTGAGAAGCTTGTACAGCTAGGCCTTGTTTGAAAAATGGCAATGTGCCCAGCGGCGAGGGATTTTTTCGTCTGGCAAACAATTTTTCCACAGGAATCCTGACGGATTTCAAGGGAAAATTGTGCCGCCCAGGCGGAAAAAGAACCGTCGTTTGGGCATGTTGGCATTTTTCAAACAAGGCCTAGTATGATGGATGAATTCATCTGTTTTTTCAATCATGAGCGCCTCCAGTTAAAGACTGGAGAGGCGCCGCTCTCACTGCACCTCTCCGTCTGAATCTTAATTTCTCCTACCTGTGGTCCCTTTTTTGTGCTGTCCGCTCAATTTGGGCAGTTCACAATGGAGAGGGCGGTTTTTAGTGGTCAGATTTTAAGCCTGCACCGCACATGGTGATGAGGCAGTCGGGGGCGGGACCGTACTGCTCGCAGTAGCGGAGGTAGGCGGCGTAGTTGGCGGCGGTGGTGTGCTCACAGTAGACGCCCCGGCGGGCCAGGCTGGCGCGGGCCTCCAGGATTTTGTCCTCGGGGGCGTGGACAAAGCGGACGCCGTGCCGCTTGGCCAGAGCCAGAATTTCTCCGCCCCGCATAGGCTTGCCGATGGAGATGCCCTCGGCGATGGTGGGCGCCGGAGTCACGGCGGCCGGCGCGTCCTCGCCTCGGGCCGCGGCCTGGAGAAGCGGGTCGCAATGCTCGCTCTGGAGAGCGATGATCTGAGGGAACTTCCCTATCACGCCGCTCTCCTGGAGGTGCTCCAGGGCGTACATGGCCCCCAAGAACAGCGTGCCGTTGCCCACCGGGATCACAAGCTGTGCCGGGATGCGGCCCAGCTGCTCAAACGTCTCATAAATGTAGGTCTTGGTGCCCTCGTAGAAGAAGGGGTTGTAGACGTGGTTGGCATAGTAGACGCCGCCGCGGGCCACCTGCTCCCGGCAGACGTCGGCGCAGTGGTCCCGGGTGCCGGGGACCACGGTGCACACCGCGCCGTGGGCGCGGATCATGTCGATCTTCTTGGGGGAGGTGCCCTCGGGGACGAAGATCTCGCAGGCGATGCCTGCCCGGGCAGCGTAGGCGGCGACGCTGTTGCCGGCGTTGCCGCTGCTGTCCTGGACCACCCGGTCCACGCCGATGGCCTTGCAGTGGGCGACCAGCACCGCCGCGCCCCGGTCCTTGAAGGAGAGGGTGGGCATATAGTAGTCCATTTTCAGAAGCACGTTCTCATCCAGCCGGACGATGGGCGTCATCCCCTCCCCCAGACTGACGGCGCGCCAGCTCTCATCGGCCAGGGCCATGTACTTTCGGTAGCGGAACAGGCTCCATTCCCGCCGGTCGATGTCCGCCGGGTCGAAGCGGGGCGGGTGGAAGTCCAGCTTCCACAGCCCGCCGCAGCCGCAGCGGGGCCTGCTGGTGTCAGCCGCCTCCCGTTTCCCGCAGCTCGCGCAGTAAAATTCCATGCTCAGTCCTCCTCCATCTCCGCCATGGCCTCGATCTCCACCAGCGCGCCGTGGTGCAGCGCACGGGTGGGGACCACAACGCGCGCGGGCTTGTGCCCGCCGAAAAATTCCGCGTAGGCAAGGTTCACCTCGTCCCAGAGGCCCACGTCCGGGATATAGACGCGGCACAGGACCACGGCCTCGCGGGTGACGCCCGCCGCCGTCAGGACGCGCTCCAGATTGGACAGCGCCGCCCGGGTCTGTTCCGCCGCGCCGCCCGCCGCCAGCGCGCCCGTGGCGTGGTCCACGGGGAGCTGCCCGGAAATATACAGCATCCCGCGGGACACCACGCCGGGGGCATAATGTCCCCCTTTGGACGTGCTTCCGTCCAGAATTTTCATAAAATCCCCCCTGTAAATCCCAAATATTCCAATTTACACCGATAGTATACCATATCGGACAGCCGGCGCGCAATCTAAACTTCTTTTTTCCACCGCCGCCGGATGTACCAGGTCCCGGCGATGCCGGCGAGCAGATACAGCAGGGCAAAAACGGCGACTCCGTCCGTGATAAAGGTGGGATAGGGGGCCAGCTCCACGCGGCCGTACCGGCCCCAGGTCAGTATGTTCACCAAGACGGAGAGGGGGACAAAGGGCAGAATCCAGATATTGAACGACCAGAACTGCCGTTTGGCGGCAGGCTTGGTGGCCGGGTCGGCGGAGGCCAGGCCCACGGCGTAGATCATGCAGCCCATGATCATCATGACGGCGCCGGCAAAGGCCACGGCGCTTTGCTGCTCGTACCAGAGGATGGCGCAGATCAGCAGCCCCGCCGCGTTCAGCGCCGTGCCCGCGGCGGCGAACACGCCGGCGGCGGGCTGCCTGCGCGGCTGGGCGGGCGGGGACGGCTCGATGCCCCGGAGCAGGTAGTCGGCGGTGACGCCGAAGCACTCGCTGAGGCGGATGATTTTTTCCACATCCGGCGTGCTCTGTTCGCTCTCCCACTTGGAAACGGCCTGGCGGGAGACGCCCAGGCGGTCGGCCAGCTCCTCCTGGGAGATGCCCTGGGCCTTTCTCAGGGCCTGGATGCGGTCTGCCAGATTCATAACAATCAGCCTCCTGGTTTGAGATGGCCTCAGCATAGCAGATCCGGCGGTTGCGAAGCCACCAGCCGGGGCTTGCAATGCCGCAACCGCCGGTTGCATCGCCGGCTTACTGCTCGTCGATGGTGGAAACGGCGAAGGAGATCTCCTCCAGCGTGTCCAGGAGCATCCGCACTGTGTCCAGGGAGGTGAACATGGTCACATGGTTCTCCACCGCGCAGCGGCGGATGGCGAAGCCGTCCTCGTAGTGGACGCCGGAGCTGATGGCCCGGGTGTTGAGGATGTAGCTGGCCTCCCCGCGGCGGATGGTCTCGAGGATCTCGTCGCTGCCCTCGCTGAGCTTGCCCAGGACCCGCACCCGGATGCCGCGGGCCTTGAGCATCTCCGCGGTGCCGATGGTGGCGGCGATGCTGTAGCCCAGGCGGTAGAACCGGCGCACCAGGGGCAGGACCTCGTCCTTGTCCTCGTCGGCCACAGTCACCACCACGGTCCCGTGGTCCGAAACCTTCACGCCGGAGGCCTCCAGGGCCTTGTAGAGGGCGCGGCTGAGGCTCCGGTCGTAGCCGATGGCCTCGCCGGTGGACTTCATCTCCGGGGAGAGGTAGGCGTCCAGCCCCGCGATCTTGGAGAAGGAGAAGGCGGGAACCTTGACGTAGTAGCGCTGCTTCTCCCGGGGGTAGAGCATCCCAAAGCCCTGGCTGCGGAGGCTCTCGCCCAGGATGACCCGGGTGGCGATGTCCGCCAGGGAGTACCCGGTGGCCTTGGAGAGGAACGGCACCGTTCGGGAGGAGCGGGGATTGACCTCGATGACATAGACCCGCTCGTCTCTGTCCACAATGAACTGGATGTTGTAGAGCCCCACGATGCCGATGCCAAGGCCCAGGCGCTTTGTGTAGTCCAGGATGATGTCCTTGACCTTCTGGGGGATGGAGAAGGTGGGGTAGACGCTGATGGAGTCACCGGAGTGGATGCCGGTGCGCTCCACCAGCTCCATGATGCCGGGGACGAACACGTCGGTCCCGTCGCAGATGGCGTCCACCTCCAGCTCCTTGCCCACGATATACTTGTCCACCAGCACCGGCTGGTCCTCGTTGACGGCCACGGCGGTCTGGAGGTAGGTGCGGAGGTCCTTGTCCTTGGAGACGATCTGCATGGCCCGTCCGCCCAGCACGTAGCTGGGCCGCACCAGCACCGGATAGCCGATGCGGTTTGCCGCGCGGACGCCGTCCTCAACGTTGGTGACGGCCTCGCCCCGGGGCTGGGGGATTTTCAGCTCCTGCATCACCCGCTCAAAGGCGTCGCGGTTCTCGGCCTTCTCGATGGCGGCGAAGTCGGTGCCGATGATCCGGACGCCCTCCTTCATCAGGGGCTCGGCCAGGTTGATGGCGGTCTGTCCGCCGAGAGACGCGACGACGCCCAGGGGCTTTTCCAGCTCCACCACATTCATCACGTCCTCCACCGTCAGCGGCTCGAAGTAGAGCTTGTCGGAGCAGGTGTAGTCGGTGGAGACGGTCTCGGGGTTGTTGTTGATGATGATGGCCTCAAAGCCGCTGCGGCGGATGGTCTGCACGGCGTGGACCGTGGAGTAGTCGAACTCCACGCCCTGCCCGATGCGGATGGGGCCGGAGCCCAGCACCACGATCTTCTTCCGGTCCGACACCGCCGACTCATTCTCCTGCTCATAGGTGGAGTAGAAATAGGGCACGTAGCTTGCGAACTCCGCAGCGCAGGTGTCGATCATCTTGTAGACCGGCAGGATGCCCTGGCGCCTGCGCAGGGCGCGGATGCTGCCGGCGTCGGTCTCCCAGAGCCTGGCAATGTACTGGTCCGAGAAGCCCATGCGCTTGGCCCCCCGCAGGACCTCCGGGTCGTCCCGGCGGGCCTTGAGGACGGCCTCATAATCGATGATGTTCTTGATCTTGTCCAGGAACAGCATGTCGATCTTCGTCGCGTTGCAGATGACGCCCAGGTCCGTGCCGTGGTAGATCAGCTCGGCGATGGCGAAGAGGCGGTCGTCGGTGCCGACGGCGATGTAGTCCAGCAGCTCCTGGGCGCTCATGCTGTCAAACTTCGCCATATAGAGGTGGCTGACGCCGATCTCCAGGGACCGGACGGCCTTCAAAAGGCTCTCCTCGATGGTCCGCCCCACGGCCATGACCTCGCCGGTAGCCTTCATCTGAGTGGAGAGGGCGTTGGAGGCGTCGGAGAACTTGTCAAAGGGGAAGCGGGGCATCTTGGTGACCACATAGTCCAGCGCCGGCTCGAAGCTGGCAGGGGTGTTGGCGATCCGGATCTCATCCAGGCGCATGCCCACGGCGATCTTGGCCGAGACCCGGGCGATGGGGTAGCCGCTGGCCTTGCTGGCCAGGGCCGAGGACCGGGAGACCCGGGGGTTGACCTCGATGAGGTAGTAGCGGAAGGACTCCGGGTCCAGGGCGAACTGGACGTTGCAGCCGCCCTCGATCTCCAGCGCGCGGATAAGCCGCAGGGCGCTGTCGCGCAGCAGGTGGTATTCCTTGTTGGTCAGGGTCTGGCTGGGGGCCACCACGATAGAGTCGCCGGTGTGGATGCCCACGGGGTCCAGGTTCTCCATGTTGCAGATGGTGATGGCGGTGTCGTTGGCGTCGCGGATGACCTCGTACTCGATCTCCTTGTAGCCCTTGATGCTCTTCTCCACCAGCACCTGGTGGACCGGCGAGAGGGAGAGGGCGTTTTTCAGGAGGTCCCGGCATTCCGCCTCGTCGTCGGCGAAGCCGCCGCCGGTACCGCCCAGGGTGAAGGCCGGACGCAGAACCACCGGATAGCCGATGTCCGCCGCGGCCTGGAGGCCCTCCTCCATGGAATTGGCGATCCGGGAGGGCAGGACCGGCTCGCCCAGGCTCTGGCACAGCGCCTTGAACAGCTCCCGGTCCTCGGCCCGCTCGATGGAGGCCGGGGAGGTGCCCAGCAGCTCCACACCGCACTCCTTCAGGACGCCCATGCGCTCCAGCTCCATGGCCAGATTCAGCCCCGTCTGTCCGCCGATGCCGGGGATCAGGGCGTCGGGCCGCTCCACCCGGAGGATGCGGGCAGCGTACTCGGCGGTCAGCGGCTCCATGTAGACCTTGTCGGCCACGGAGGGATCGGTCATGATGGTGGCGGGGTTGGAGTTGGCCAGCAGGACCTCGTAGCCCTCCTCCTTGAGGGCCAGGCACGCCTGGGTGCCGGCGTAGTCGAACTCGGCGGCCTGCCCGATGACAATGGGGCCGGAGCCGATGACCATGATCTTGTGAATGTCGGTTCTCTTAGGCATGGGTCCTGCCCTCCTTCATCATGGCGGTGAACTGGTCGAAGAGATAGCCGCTGTCCTGGGGACCCGGGGCGCTCTCAGGGTGGTACTGGACGGAGAAAACCCGGTCCCGGGGGCACGCCAGCCCCTCCACGGTGCCGTCCAGCAGGTTGACGTGGGTGGCCTCCAGCCCGGCGGGAGCCAGGGAGTCCGCGTCCACGGCGTAGGAGTGGTTTTGGGAGGTGATCTCGATTTTTCCGGTTTTCAGGTTCTTCACCGGGTGGTTGCCGCCCCGGTGGCCGAACTTCAGCTTGTAGGTCCTCGCGCCGTAGGCCAGGGCGATCATCTGGTGGCCCAGGCAGATGCCGCAGATGGGGTATTTCCCCCGCAGCTGCCGTACCAGCTCGATCACCGGCTGCACGTCCTCCGGGTCGCCGGGGCCGTTGGAGAGAAAGACGCCGTCTGGCTTCATGTCCTCAATGACCTGGGCGGGGGTGTCGTAGGGCACCACGGTGACGTTGCAGCCCCGGGCGTTGAGGGAGCGGATGATGTTCAGCTTGATGCCGCAGTCCACCGCCACCACGTCGCAGCGGTGGTTGGAGGTCCGGGAATACCAGCGCTTTTTACAGCTCACCCGGGCCACCTGGTCGCGGGGCAGCTGGGTGGTCTGGAGCAGCGCCGCGGCCTCCAGCTCAGGGAGGTCCGCGTCGCAGATGAGGACCTTGCGGCTGCCGTGGTCCCGGATGGAGCGGGCCAGCATCCGGGTGTCCACTCCCTCAATGCCGGGGATATGGTTTTCCTCTAAAATCTCCGAGAGGGTCTTGGTGTAGCGGAAGTTGGAGGGATTGTCGTTGTACTCCCGGACCACCAGGCCGCCGATGGTGGGCGTCTTGGTCTCGAAGTCGTCGTCGGCGGTGCCGTAGTTGCCGATGAGCGGGTAGGTCATGACCACGATCTGTCCGGTGTACGACGGGTCCGAGACGATCTCCTGATAGCCCACCATGGAGGTGTTGAACACCAGCTCGCACACCCGCGGCCCCCCGCCGCCAAAGCCCCGGCCGTAATAGACGCTGCCGTCCTCCAGCACAATCTTCCGATTCCATCCGTTTTCCATAGACATATAAACCCTCCAAAACCGCAAAAAAACAGCCCGCGGCGCGTACCCGCAAGCCGAGCCGCCCGGTACGCCCGGCGGCTTTTCATCGCAGATAGCATACCACGTTTTCCCCGGGCTTGCAATGGGCGAAGGTCCTAAACATCGGCGGAATTTGGCAATTTGCATTGTGAATCTTATACATGCGCCCCAAATCCCCTAAAAATTTTTTAGCCTCGCAAAATTTTATTCATTTACGATGTATAATCCGTAGGTATAGCCAGTGATTTTCCACTAATATGCGATAATATGCGCTGTTTCTTGAATTTAGTAAAATTGACGAAATTCAGAAGTTCCGTGTCCTATCTGCATTGACAAGGAAAACATTTCCTGATATACTGCAATTCATGGCGATGGGACACCCGAAGGTACACAAAAATGGTATAGGCGATCATTTAGTTATTACAATCTTTCATGTACAGAAAAAACTGGGGGTATTACTGATAGTGCTCTTTAGGGTATAATGGACCCTGATCGTGGTTTTGTCTCCGTCAGGGTTGACATTCCAGAGCAACCGTTCACTTTTTGCTATACTACAAGCAGTGGCACCAAGTTTTCGGTTTGGAAAGTCGCCTACTATTAATTGCAAGGAAGGTCCTCTACATGAAAAAACTCGTATCCCTTCTGCTGATCCTCACGCTGCTCCTGGCCCTGGCCCCGGCGGCGGCCGCGGCGGACGGCGTCGCGCAGCTGAGCGGCATCGGCGGCGGGCCGCTGGTGTCCGTGGACATGACCGGGCGCACCGGTGAGGTGGTGCTGGCCAACGGCGCCATCGCCTCGGACATGGCCGCCGCCTCCATGGTGGGCGGCAGCGTCGCGGCCATCAACGGCGGCTTCTTCAACTCCTACTATACCGGCCAGGGCAATTCCTTCCCCGGCAACTGTCCCATCATCTACGGCGTGGTGGTCCAGAACGGCCGGATCGTCAACGGCGGCGGCGCCAACAACGCCATCGCCTTCACCTACGACGGCAAGGTGCTCATCGACCGTGTGGAGTGCCGCACCACCGCCATCGTCCAGGGCAAGGCCAACGTGGTCCTCTACGGCGTCAACAAGGTCTACCAGGAGGCCTCCTCCGTGACCCTGATGACCAAGGAGCTGAACCTCCCCTTCACCGCCCCCGCCGGGGCCCAGGTGTTCACCATCCAGAATGATAAAGTGACCGGCGTCAGCGGCGCGGGGACCTACACGGTGCCGGCGGGCTGCTCACTGCTGGTGTACAATTCCGGCGCGGTGGCCAATGCCCAACAGTGGGAGAATCTGCCCGCCGTGGGCGATACCGTGCAGCTCGCCACCTCCTACGGCCCCACCCGCACCGCCGACCAGGCCGACTGGGCCAACGTCAAGACCGCCATCGCCGGCGGGCGGATGCTGGTGCAGAACGGCGTCAATGTCACGGCTCAGGCGTCCTATAACGCCGAGTTCGACAGCGATCCCAAGCAGTCCAACACCGGCTCGGCCCAGCGGAGCTTCGCCGCGGTCACTGCCGACGGCAAGCTGCTTCTGGGCACCGGCTCGGGCGCCTTCCCGCAGATCGCCGACGCCCTGATCGCCCGGGGCGCGGTGCACGCGGTGAGCCTGGACGGCGGCGCGTCCAGCATGCTCTGCGCCAACGGCTCCATGCTCACCCCGGCGGGGCGGAAGCTGGCCTCGGTGCTGACGGTGGTGCCCCAGAATCCCAATGAGGCCAAGCCCGTCAATCCCGTGATCCCTGTCATCGACAACAGCCCCAACAAGCCCTCCGCCTGGGCCGCGGACGCCGTCGCGCAGGGCCAGGCGCTGAACCTCCTGCCGGCGTGGCTGCTGAATAACTACCGCAACCCCGTCACCCGCGAGGAGTTCTGCGACCTCATCTACCAGCTCATCCCTGCCCGCACCGGCAAGACCACCGACCAGCTCCGCGCACAGCTGGGCGTGGTGGGCGAAAAGTACACCTCCATCCACTTTACCGACACCAGTAAGTACAGCATCCTCCAGGCCGCGGCTCTTGGCATCGTCAACGGCTACGAGGACGGCTCCTTCCGGCCGGAAAAGACCCTCACCCGTCAGGAGGCCGCCGCCATGCTCCAGCGGGCCGCGGACCTGATGGGCACCGTGCAGCACACCGGCGGCAAGACCTTCGCTGACGCCGCGGCCATCGCCCCGTGGGCGCAGGAGTCGGTGGAATACGTCACCTCCTGCGGCATCATGAACGGCACCGACAAGGGCTTCGACCCCCAGGGCAGCTATACCCGCGAGCAGGCGTTCATCACCATGCTCAATACCTACAACGCAGTTACCCCCAAATGACCCCAAGCCGCCGGCCCAATGGGCCGGCGGCTTGTTTGGCCCTTGCAAAAGACCCCGCGGTGTGGTAGGATAGGAAAAACGGCGTGCTGGGAGGTTCCTTATGTTTTTTCCGAAAATCGATCCGGCGCAGACCCCGAAACGGGACCCCAGGCCTGTGCCGGCGGGCGGGGCCGGACGGCTCTGGTATGTGCTCTCGACCCACTTCGGCAAGCTGGTGACGGCCAATCTGCTCTTTGTGCTCTTCTCCGTACCGGTGGTGACCATGCCCGCTGCCTTCGCCGCCATGACGGCGGTGATCCAGGCCCTCTGGCGGCAGGGGCAGTGCTTCGTCTGGGAGACCTTCTGGCGGGAGCTGCGGACGGAGTTCTGGGCGCGGACGCTGTGGTCGCTGGTCCTGCTGGCGCTGCCGGTGGGCGGGTGGTTCCTGGGCGGCCTGATGGCGGTGTGGGCGGCCTACGCCCTCTCGGCCATTTTGCTGGTGCTGGTGCTGCTGGCGGGCGGCTACTGGTTCGCGCAGATGGGGTGCCTGACCCTGGGCTGCGGAGCGTGCCTGCGCAACGCGCTGCTGCTGGCGGCGCTGGAGACGAAGCGGAACTTCTTCCTCCTGCTCATCGAGGGCGTCACCGCGGCGCTGGTGACGGTGTTCTGGCCCTTCAGCACACCCTTCCTCTTTGTATTCCTGGCGGCGCTGATGCAGCTGCTGGTGGTCGCGGCGGTCAACCCGGCGCTGGATGCCCGGGTCGTGGACCCGGAGGCGGCGGTCTGACGGCAAATCTGAAAACCCCGGAATCCGATGGATTCCGGGGTTTTTCGTCTAATCATCGCCCTCCAGCTCGATCCAGTACCGCTGCACCACGCCGGTGCGGCCCAGGCGGGGCTTGTCGGCCACCTCGTCCTCCATAACGCCGCCGTTGGCCAGGATGGTCCGGCGGGACGCCTCGTTCCCGCGGTCGCAGGTCACCAGGATCCGCGACACGCCCCAGCCGCGGTACACCCGGCACGCCTGCGCCAGCAGCTCCGTGGCATAGCCCTTGCGCTGCTCCGAAGGGCGCACGCTGTAGCTCACGTGGCCGCCGTAGCGCAGAAGAAATTCCGTCAGGTGGTGCCGGCACTCCACCATGCCCACCAGGCGCTTGTCCGCAGGGCGCATGGCCAGGTAGACCGACGACTCCACCCAGCCCGGCGTCCGGCGCCGGGTACCGGGATCCAGCCAGCGGTCGTAGTCCGCCGTCTCCAGCAGCTTGCGGCAGCCGCCGGCCCCGCCGCCGCGGGCGAGCAGCTCCGCGCGATAGTCCATGACCTTCCCCTCATCCGCCTTCGTGGGCGGGATCAACCGCAGCTGGTCCATTTGACCGCCTCCTTCGCGCGCCGGCCGCCTCGATGCCTCTGTCTCCAGTTTCCCACATGGGAGGGGGTTTGTCAAGCCTTCCGCGATAAAAATAATTCCGGGGGCTTTCATTCCGTATGGCCAAGCGCCGCAGATTCCGGTAAAATGGCGGTATCATCATGAAACGGGAGGTATCCACCAATGACATACGGCTATTTGCGGGTTTCCACAAGGGAGCAGAATGAGGAGCGACAGCGCATCGCTCTGGAAAAATTTGGCATCTCAGTGGAGCGGATGTATCTGGACAAGCAGAGCGGCAAGGATTTCGCGCGGCCGGCCTACCGGCGGCTGCTGCGGCGTCTGCGGCCGGGCGACCTGCTGGTGCTCCCCAGCATCGACCGGCTGGGGCGGAATTATCACGAAATCCTGGAGCAGTGGCGGCTGCTGACCAAGAAAATGCGCGTGGGCATCGTGGTGCTGGACATGCCGCTGCTGGACACCCGGCGGGAGCAGGGGCTGACGGAGACGCTGATCACCGACATCGTGCTCCAGCTGCTCAGCTACGTGGCCCAGTCCGAGCGGGAGCTGCTGCGCAGCCGGCAGGAGGCGGGCATCGCCGCGGCCAAGGCCCGAGGCGTCCAGTTCGGGCGGCGGGCCATGCCGCGGCCGCCGGGCTTTGAGGCCCGCTGCCACGCCTGGCGCAGCGGCCACCTTACCTCCCGGCAGGCGGCGGCCTGCCTGGGCGTCTCCCAGACCACCTTCCTCAAGTGGGCCCATGACAGTGAGTAAATTTTTCAACCGCCGGCCATGTGCCGGCGGATTATTCCACAGCTGGAGGACAATGATGCTTGGAATGTCGCACGGCGGCGGAAATTTTCGACAAAGTACAGACGGGGTTTTTGTGAGTCTCTACAAAGTTTGCGCACGAAAGTAGACTTTTCTTTAAATGCGCTGTTTTACAAGTGTTTTCATAATATCACACCTGAAAAGAAAAGTCTACTTTCGCGTGCGGAGCCTTTCCCCAAGAGCGCGCTGCGGTGTCCGCGCCTGGTGCGTAAATTTTTATCCCGGAATTTTACGCAAGTTTCGATTTGTGTGAAAGGATATTCAAAACAGGAGGAAAGAACATGAAAAAGAGAATTCTCAGCTTGGTTCTGGCGCTGCTGATGCTGGTCAGCGTTCTGGCCGGCTGCGCCAAGGACGGCGCGTCTACGGACAGCCAGAGCCCCAGCGCGCCCGCCGGCAGCGGCGACAACGCCGGCGGCACGCAGCCCGCCGGCAGCACCGGCGGCGGGGAAGAGGAAGAGATCACCCTGCGCTGGGTCAACGCGGGGTGGTCCCAGAATGACAAGGACAAGAAAATTCTTGCGCGCTGGAATGAGGTCCATCCCAATATCAAGATTGAGGTCATTGAATTGTCCAGCATTGCCGACGAAGCCTACATGACCAACCTCGATACCATGATCGGCGGCGGTGAGCAGGTAGACCTTGCGTTCCTCAACTACTCGGACGTTTACAGCCGCATTATCAACGGCGGCGTCCTGCCTCTGGATGACTACATTGCTGCGGCCGGCGACGACTACGAAGCCATGTACGGCTCTCTGGCCACTACAATGCTTCAGTACGAAGGCAAGCTGTACGGCGTTCCCTTCTTGGGCAACACCTTTAAGGTCATCTACAACAAGACCTTGGCGGATGCAGCTGGTATCACCATTGAGGACAACTGGACCATCGACGATTTTACCGAGGCGGCCCGCAAGATGAACGATCCCGCCAACGGCGTCTACGGCTGCGTGATTCCCTTTACCTGGGATGAAATTCTCTATGCTCCCGCCGAGCGCTGCGGCTGGCAGAGCGTTATCAAGAATGATGACGGCACTGTCTCTCCCAATTTTGATGACGAATTGCTGCTCAAAACACTCTCTTGGGAGAAGTCGATGGCCAGCGAGGGGCTGTGTCCCGACCTTGCCACCATGGAGGCTGAATCCATCGCCCGCCGTCAGGTCTTGGCCGAGGGCAAGTGTGGTATGATTATCGACACCTGCTGGGCATTGATCTGGCTCCAAACCTATATGTTCAATGATCCGGGCAAGGGCGAACTGGACTTTGAGCTGGGCATCGCGGACCTGCCCCTGGTCACTGACGCAGGCAAGGAGGTTTCCTGGAGCAATCTGGCCGATGCCTTCTACATTCCTAAAACAGCTAAGTATCCCGCTGAGGCGTATGAGTTTGCCAAGTTCATCAGCAACGAGTGCATCGCGGAAAGCGACAACTACATGCCTGTCTATCTGGATGCCGATCTGGACGACGCGACGGTGGCCTTGACCGAGTTTACCGATGACAAGGGCACAAAGCATACTGAAATCTATCCGATGGAAACCGCTCTGGCCGCCATTGCCACGCCCTACGAGTCCCATATTGCCCATTTCCATTACGATCCCACACTGGCGGCGCATACGTCGTTGATGCAGGTGCTGTTCCGTGAGCAGTATAAGCTGTTTATAAACGGTGAAATCGAGTTGGAGGATTGGGTAGATACCATGCAGATGCTTGGCGAAGGCGAATTGGCTCGTCTGCAATGATTTCGACTGCAATCCATCTGCTTCTGCGGCAGCCCAGTCCCGGTCGGGCTGCCGCTTCTTTGAAATTCTGTTCTCATTGAGAGGAGAAGGACGACATTATGCGCAACAATAAACAACCGCCCGGCATGAACGCGGCTACCGTGTATGTCAAGCACAGGCACGGCCTCAGTCACGTCCGACTGAGGGAAACGCTGTCAGGTTACCTGCTGGTGGCCCCGAGCCTGCTTGGTTTTCTAGTCCTAACCCTGTTCGGCATTGTCTTCTCCCTTGCCATGGCGTTTACCGACTGGAACCTCCTCAAGGGCGTGGATGAGGCCAATTTCATCGGTCTGAAAAACTTCAAGGATATGTTCTCTGACGTATACCTTCGCGCCAGCATCCGCAATAACCTGCTCCTGCTGCTGGTGGTACCGATCAGCTTATTCCTCTCTGCGGTGCTGGCCAATGTGATGAACCGGGCCATCTACGGCAAGGGCGGCGCCCGGGCGCTGTTCTTCCTGCCCTACGTCACCAACATGGTGGCGATCGCCACGGTCTGGCAGGCCCTGTTCCACAAAAGCCGCGGGCCCATCAACGTGCTGCTGATGATCCTGGGCATCTCCGAGGAGGCGCTGCCCGGCTGGCTCTCCAGCAGCAAGTGGGCGCTTTTGGGCGTGGCCATTGTGCTGCTGTGGAAAAACCTTGGCTATAACATTCTCATGTACAGCGGCGCCCTCCAGAGTATCCCCAAGGATTACTATGAAGCCGCTGACTTGGATGGGGCCAACGCCGTGCAGAAGTTTTTCCATATCACGCTGCCCCAGCTGAAGCCTACATCCTTTATGCTGACGATTTTGGGTATTATCAGCAGCTTGCAGATGTGGAGCTTCGTGCAGATCATTACCAATGGCGGACCGGGCACAGCGACCTATACGGTGGGCCTGTACATCTATCGCTCGGCGTTCATCACTTATCGCACCGGCTTCGCCTGCGCATTGGCGTGGGTGCTGTGTTTCGCCATTATGATCGTGACCGTGTTCCGCTGGCGCACCGAGCGGAAATATGAGAACGAATGAGGAGGTGCGATCAATGACCAAGGCAACTGGCAAGCATTTAAGAGCCGCCCGGCAGGTCCGTAAGATTCTCCTGTCCGTGCTCATTTGGATTCTCGGCATTATGATGGTGATTCCCTTCATTTGGATGCTGTCAACGTCCTTCAAGGGCATGAATGATGTATTCACCTTTCCCATTGAGTGGATTCCCAAGAATCCCACCTTGTCGGGTTATCAAGCGCTGATCTCCGGCAAGGTCCCCTATTTCACGTTCTTTTGGAATTCCGTAAAGGTGGCTTTGATTTCCGTATTCGGTACGTTTTTTTCCTGTACGATGGCCGGCTATGCCTACGCAAAGGTCCATTTTATTGGGCGGGACAAGCTGTTTATGGTCAAGCTCATGACTACCATGCTTCCCAGTCTTGTAACCATGCTGCCCACCTACATTATATATTCAAAGCTTGGCCTTTTAAATACGCACGCCGCCCTTTGGGTCGCATACTTCTTTGGCGGCACTTTCGGTGTGTTCCTGATGCGGACGGCCTTTGTCGGCATCCCAGACTCGCTGATCGACTCGGCCAAAATCGACGGCGCAGGTCACTTCCGGATTTATTGGTCCATTGCGCTCCCCAATGTTCGCTCATCTGTCTCCACGCTGCTGTTCCTTTACTTCCTATGGTCGTGGAACGACTATGAAACACCCCTTCTTTATATCTGGGAGAGTAAGATGTACACACTGCCCCTGGCGGTCAAGTATTTTGCCGACGACCAGATGCAGAATTTCCCAGCGATCATGGCGGCCAACGTCCTGATGCTGCTGCCCATTATCATCGCGTTTGCCTCCTGTCAAAAGTTTTTTGTTAATTCTTTGGTCAGCTCCGGCCTGAAAGGATAGGATCGACGACATGAAAATCATTGAAAGCAAGACCATCTATAAAGATGGCGAATACCCCGCCTTCCCGAACCTGGCGAAGCTCCACAACGGCCAAATCATTTGCGCCTTTCGCCATGCCCTGGACCGGCAGAAGCAGTACGGACGCCATACCCATGTGGACCCCACGGCCAAGGACGTGTTCATCGTCTCGCCCGACGGCGGCAATACCTTCGATCCGGACCTCCATGTCATCCTGGACGACGAGATGAGCGAGCAGGACCCCTGCGTCAACGTGCTCTCCGACGGGCGGATCCTCGTCACCTATTTCCGCTGGCAGCTGGTGCCCATCGGCAAGGGACCGGAAACCTGGGGCAAAGAGAACTTCGAGTTTGAGGGCCGCAGCCTCCATGGCCTTTATGACTGCTACGTCTACGGCACCTCCTGGAGCATCTCCGACGACAACGGTGCCACGTGGCGTCACATGCCTGTCATCCGTGATCCCAACATCCCGGAGGCCGCCTGTGTCCGCGGCAACATCGTGGAAATGCCTGACGGCACGCTGCTGTTACCGTACTATGGCTCGTTGGCGCCCAAAGAGCTGTCCCGCATCGGCCTGATGCGTTCCACGGACCGCGGCGAGAGCTGGCAGTATTTCAGTGAGATGGCCTATGATGGCGACGGCTTTCGGACCTTTGTGGAACCCTTCCTATATTTAACCGAGAGTGGCCGGTTGGTATGCTTGATTCGCACGCAGTCCGACTACAATAAAAAGGGCCTGTCCTTTGACGACACCTACCTGAACCTGCATATCACTGTCTCCGAGGATGGCGGCAAGACCTTCGGTCCGGTAGAGGAAATTCCCAGCGTGTATGCCTCCAATCCCTTCCACGCTCTGCGGCTGCAAAGCGGCAGGGTCCTGGTGACCTACGGCTACCGCCGCGCGCCGTTCGGGATGCGCGCCAAGCTCTGCAACGCGGAGCTGACGGACCTGAACGAGGCGGAGGAGATCATCCTCCGCGACGATGCGGCCACCGGAGACGTGGGCTACCCCAACGCGATCCAGCTGGATAACGGAGACATCCTGGTTGCCTATTACTTCAATAACGCCGACCACCTCCGCTCCATCGAGGTCACCCGCCTGCGGGAGGATTGAGTACAGAACCGCTATAGCAACGCCGCAGATTTTTTTCAAAATCTGCGGCGTTGTTCAGAACTCCCGGACCTCCGCGAAGCGGCGGAAGAACTCCACCAGGAACTCGTAATAGTTCCGCACCTCCCGGTTGTCCGCCTTGTTGTGGGAGCAGGTCACCACCAGGTCCCGCTGACACACCGGCTCCTCGATCGGCAGCAGCAGCATCTCCGATGTGTCCAGCGTTCCCCAGGTGAACGCCGGCCAGAAGCCCACCCCCATGCCCGCCGAAATCAGGTTCCGCACCGCCGAGGGCGAGTCGCTCTCGAAAATCACCCGGGGCGCGAAGCCCGCCCGGGTACACAGGTGGTCGCAGATGGCGCGGAACTGCTTGTACCCGCCGGAAAGGCAGATAAACTCGTCCTGCGCCGCCTCTGCCAGCCGGACGCTGCTCCGTCCGGCGTAATGTCCCTCCCGCGGCACCGCCAGGAAAATCTGCTCCGTGCAGCAGAACGCCCGCGCCACGCCCTTGGGATGCCGCCGGTCCGGCAGCAGCGTGGAAACGTGCAGGTCGCACACCTCCATTTCACCGTTCTGGAAGAGCTGGAAGTGGATGTGCTGCTGCTGCCGCTTGTACTCGATCACTGAGGCCGTCAGCAGGCTGGAGGCTGCCAGAACGTTCATGTGGATGGTGTCCCGCTCCAGCCCGGCCATGGCCGCCAGCTCCCGGGGCAGACGGTCCAGCGTCTCCACCACCGGCGCGAGCTTTCGGTAGAGAAAGCGGCCGCACTCGGTCAGGACAATGCCGCGCCCCTTGGGGGCGAACAGCGGCGCGCCCAGCTCCCGCTCCAGGCGGCGGATGGACTGGGTCAGGGCCGGCTGGGCGATGTGCAGCCGCTCGGCGGTCTGGGTCATATGCTGGCTCTCGGCCACGGCGCAGAAGTAGCGAAGCTGGGACAGTTCCATGGGGTGCCGCCTCCTCTTGGTATCGTTTCTTCTATTATAATGCTTTTGTGCAATTTGACAAGTCTTTTCTGAATCATAATTCATAAGATATTGTTTTTCTTGTTATAATATATTGGTAATTATCGAAAGCCTGTGCTATGATAGGGTCAGCCCAGAAAGAGAATACAAATTCAGAAAGAGGATATAAGCGCTATGGCACAGATGTTAGAGATGATTATGCTGATCTGCTTCGGGATTTCCTGGCCCATGAACGCCTATAAGGCCTACAAGGCCCACACGGCGCGCGGTACCAGCCTGGTATTTATTCTGATGATCCTGTTCGGCTATGTGTGCGGCATCACGGCGAAGATCGTGACGGGCAATATCAACTATGTGCTCATCGCGTACTTCCTGAACGTGGCCACGGTGGGTGTGAATCTGGCGATTTACTTTCACAACCGCGCCCTGGACCAGCACAACGGCCAGATGCCGGCGCGGCGGCATCACTTCCATCGCCCCGCGGCGGTTTAAAGAGAAGAAAAAATTCGCCGGTTGGAAAACCGGCGGATTTTTTTGTGACCTGCCCTCTCCCCTTTTCGTCTTGATCAGTGAAACCACATGAAAGGAGGCATTCCATGGACGACGACGCCATTCTCGGCCTCTACCTCGCCCGCAGCGAGGAGGCCATCGCGGAGACCGCCGGCAAATACGGCTCCTACTGCCAGGCCGTGGCCCGGCGCATCCTGGCGCAGCCGCAGGACTGCGAGGAATGCGTCAACGACGCTTATCACCGAGTCTGGAACGCCATTCCGCCCCAGAAGCCGCAGCATCTGCGCGCGTTCCTGGCCCGGATCGTCCGCAATCTGGCCCTGGACCGCATCCGGCATGACGGCGCACAGAAACGCGGCAGCCTCCAGGTCCCCCTGGTCCTGGAGGAGCTGGAGGCCTGTGTCCCCGCCGCCGCCTCCGCGGAGGAGGCAGCAGAGGGCCGTCTGCTGGCTGAACGCCTGGACCGCTTTCTGGGCACGCTGCCGCGGGAGGCGCGGATCGTTTTCCTGCGGCGCTACTGGTACTTCTGCCCCGTGGCCGAGATCGCCCGGGACCTGGGGCTGAGTGAGAGCAAGGTCAAAATGCTCCTGCTGCGGACCCGGGAGAAGCTGCGGCATGATTTGGAAAAGGAGGGAATCTTTCCGTGAACAGCCAGAAAATTTTAGTAGAATTGGGAAATATTTCTGAACGCTATATTGAAGAGGCCGCCCCGGGGCGGGCCGCGCGGCCCAGGCGCGGCTGGGTGAAGTGGGGCGCGCTGGCGGCGTGCCTGGCCCTGGCCGTGGCCGGCGGGGCGCTGTACCGTCTGGAGCACCCCTACCCGGTGCGCAGCGCGGCTCCGACGGCGGTGCGCGCCGAGATCGCCGATATCCCCCGCTGGGAGGATCTGGAAATCCACCAGCAGTACAGCGAAGTAACCTGGAACGACGCGCGCTACAGCGTCCACGGCGCAGAGATTCCCCCGGAACGCCTGGGCGCGTCCCTGGGAACCGCCGCGGCGGCGGGCTGGGACGGGTACGACGCGGAGGACGGCCTGCGGACCCGCGGCGCGGAGGTGTTTGCCATCGAGGGCCTGCACACCGGTTGCACCGTGGCAGTGCGGTATGAGGCGGGCGGCGCGTACTACGCGGCGGTGAACGCCTATTACCGTCCGGAGACCCTGGAGCAGTTCGTGGAGGACCTGGACCTCCGGCACACGCTGGTGGTGGGCGGCGCGGAATACACCTATCGAAAGCCCCTCTCCGGCGAGGCGGCCGACGTCCGCTTCGACGCGGTGCCCGCAGAGCAGGTCTGGGCGCTGCTGGAGACCGGCCTCGCCTCGGAGAACACCTGGAGCGACCTGGACGAAATTCCCGACGAGTGGCTGGGCCTCAGCGTCAGCGTGCCGCTGCTGGGCTATGAGAACATCAGCCTCTCCCTGCGGGTGGACGGCAGCGTCACCACCAACATCCTGGACACCGGCAAGCGCTTCCAGCTGGACGCGGCAGCTGCCCAGGCATTTGTGGACTACGTCCTGAAGGAATGTGACGGGTACGAGCTGCAACCCCCGGAAAGTCTGGATTTTATCCCGGAATAAACGAAACGCCGGCCTTTAGGGGCGGTGACGTAAGAAAACATTTTAAGCGAGGGTCGGCGTAGCGTCAAGCTGCGCCGACTTTCGCATTATTTTTGTCTTGGGCAGTTTGGGATTGCTCCCGCGCTCCCTCAAAATCAAACGCACCAATGAAGTTATA
>JAAWBZ010000219.1 GCA_022792945.1 Oscillospiraceae bacterium
CCATTTTCATTTTGACATACCCGTTTTTCCGCAGCTCTTTCAGCGTTCTGGAAATAGACGACCGGGTAAAGCCCATCCTCTCGCACAGTTCTGTGGAACAGACACAAGAGGAATCCATTGAAAAAATCTCATTCAGCAGGAACGCCTGCGCGAAGGTCATCTCGCTTGCCGCCAGCCTCTCGCTTTCGTAGAGACCCAGGCAGATGTTGATTTGCCGAAGCGTCAACAGCAAGTTTCCATCAGACATTTCACACCACCCTTTCTTTCGCGGCTTTGTTTGGTTCACGACTGTTCGGCAGACAATTTTCGCTGGCACTACCATCTATTATACTCATTTCCTCTTGAATGTTAATTCAAAAAATGTTATAACATATAAAGAACTTTTATCAATCCGAGGGAGGAACTCCTTGTGAACACTTTTCAGCTAACCTGCTTTTTGACTGTGGCGGAAACGCTCAGCTTTGCAAAAGCCGCCAAGTTGCTCAATGTGACTCAGCCGGCGGTCACTCATCAAATTCACTCCTTGGAGGAGGAGTTGAATGCCCAGCTATTCAAACGCACCACCCGTTCTGTAGAGATCACCCAGGAAGGGCTGATTTTTTTGAACGATGCCAAAAATGTTCTGAGCATCATTACTCTGGCGAAAAAGCGGTTTGAGGATCCTGTGGTGGATGAACGGCAGTTCTTTTCCATTGGCTGCCACAGCAGTAATGAGTTGCGCCTGCTCCCCGGCATTCTGTGTCAAATGGCAGACGCCTGTCCAAACCTGTATCCTATCTTTCAAATCGTTCCGTTCCAGCATCTCTATCAGCTTTTGGCGGAGGGGGCAGTGGATGCGGTTATCGCGTTCCAAGAAAGGGGAGAGAAGAAGGATACTGGCATCTACAAGGAGATAGCGAAAGTTTCTGTTGTTGGCGTCCTGCCCGCCGGACATCCATTGGCGGAAAAGGAATCTCTGGACGGGGATGATCTCCGGACGCAAAAGCTGATCTTGATGGAACCTCAGAGATGTCCGGACAGCCTGAACACGGTGCAGCACGAATTGACAACCGGGCGGGCAGTTTCTGATTTGTTCCTGTGCGGCTCCGCCGATGTCTGTACCACTCTGGCCAAAGCTGGTTTTGGAATTGCCGTTCAACCCGATTTCCCCTCCCTGCGGGACCCCGCCCTGGCCTACATTCCAATCAAAGATGTGGAGCGGCTGTCCTATGGTGTGTACTACCGGAGCGTAACAGGAAAGCCGCTGTTGAAGCTCTTTCTGCAATCATGTAAAGATAACTTTCCTGTCAAGCCGGAGAAGGAAATCAACGGTTGACTTTGAAAATCGCCTGTGCTACAATAGTCTCGCTTGTCAGAGGACTTGCGATCAAAAATCGTTGAAGTGGGATAAGCCCGTATAGGGTTTGTCCCACTTCTTGTTTTGTCTGGAGGTATTTTTGTGAATGACAAACTGAAAAATCTGTGGCG
>JAAWBZ010000220.1 GCA_022792945.1 Oscillospiraceae bacterium
GTCCGGGTTCACCCCGTGTACCCCGCAGGCCTGCTCCAGCGTCTCCCCCCGGGCAGAGGGGCAGCCAAGGCAGTGCATACCCATCTCCAGAAAATAAGGGGCGGTTGTTTCGTCCATATCCAGAATTTCCCCGATAATCATATCTTTTGTAACAGCAGCCATTTTTTCCATCCTTTCTCACAGCGGGAAACCCGCTGCAAAGCAGTCAATTGCAAATTTCAGTACCTATATTATAATACCCCTGGCCCCGGCGCGCAATACCTGAAACCATGAATTTTGTGTGAAAAGCAGTTTTTCTGCCTTTTCCAGCTTAGAACCTACTTCATGGGCAGAAAGCCGATTTTTTTCATAGCCTTAGACACTGTCCGCTGGGCAATGGCCCCGGCCTTTTCCGCGTTCTCCCGGCAGCACCGCTGCAAATAATCCTTGTCCTGCAAAATTTCCTTAAAGCGCTCCTGAATGGGCCGCAGCTCCCCGATAACGGCTTCCGCCACAGCGGGCTTAAAGTCGCCATAACCCTTGCCTGCAAACTCCCCTTCAATTTCCTCCATGCTCTTGCCTGTAATGCAGGAATAAATTTCCATCAGGTTCTTCACCCCAGGCTTGTCGTCGGAATAGCGCACGCAGGCCTCGCTGTCCGTAATGGCCCGTTTGAACTTGCGCATAATGGTATCCGGATCGTCCAGCACACTGATGCAGCCGTTGTTGTTCCCGTCAGATTTGGACATTTTCCTGGTGGGATCCTGCAAAGACATAACCCTGGCCCCATGCTGGGGGATAATCGGCTCCGGCACTGTGAAGGTGGGGCTGTAAATGCCGTTGAAGCGCTCGGCAATGTCCCGGGCAATCTCCACATGCTGTTTCTGATCCGCCCCCACAGGCACAAAGTCCGCCTGATATAAAAGGATGTCCGCCGCCATCAGGCAGGGATAGGTGAAAAGCCCGGCGTTGATGTTGTCCGCGTGTTTAGCCGATTTATCCTTAAACTGGGTCATGCGGGAAAGCTCCCCGAACTGGGTGTAGCAGTTCAAAATCCAGGCAAGCTGGGCGTGCTGGGGCACATGGCTCTGGATGAAGAAAATCGTTTTGTTAAAGTCAAGGCCCATAGCCAGCAGGAAAGCGTAAGCCTCCATGGTGTATTTGCGAAGCTGTGCAGGCTCCTGCCGCACCGTAATGGCGTGCAAGTCTGCCAAAGCATACACGCACTGATAGCCCTCGTCCTGCAGGCGGATGTGGTTGCGCAAAGCCCCCAGGTAATTCCCCAGGGTAAAGGTGCCTGTACACTGGTACATGCTTAAAATGCGTTTTTTCTCATTGCTTTCCATATTGTCTCAACCTCTTTCCTGAATACTTGAAAATGCGCCCAAGACCTTGGGGTGAGCGCGTCCCAGTGGGACGCTGCCGCGAACCGACCGAGCCGGCAGGCGAGACCGCCCCCAAACCTCTGCAAACCCTTTTGAAAAAGGGTTTGATCCGAAAACCCCTTTTGGCTCGATGGCAGGGCGGTTATTTCACGGCTTCCCGGGCCGTCTGGCCTAAGATTTTCACGCCTTCCCGCAACTGCTCGTCCGTAGGCGTAGAGAAATTGATGCGGAAAGAGCGGCAAGGCTCTGTTTCGTCTGCGAGGAACGCTGTGCCCGGCACCACGCAGGCCTTGCGCTCCATGGCCCGCTTCACGAACCCCAGCATATCAGTGCCCTCCGGCAGGGTACACCAGGCAAAAAGCCCGCCCTCAAAATGGCTCCAGGTGATAAGGGGCCTGAA
>JAAWBZ010000039.1 GCA_022792945.1 Oscillospiraceae bacterium
CGCGACGACGCGGGCAAGTTCCTGGCCAGCTACTATGACCGGAAGATTTATGAGTCCGATCCGTTCTCCCGTCTGGACCAGGTTGGCGTGGGCCGTCTGGTGAAGATGGCCTGCGAGCTGGGCCGCCAGACCCGCCCGGACATCAAGCTGGGCATCTGCGGCGAGCAGGGCGGCGACCCCAGCACGGTGGAGTTCTGCCATAACGTAGGCCTGACCTATGTCTCGTGCAGTCCCTTCCGCGTCCCCATCGCCCGTCTGGCCGCTGCACAGGCCAATATCAAGAATCCCAGAAAGTAAGTAAATGAAAAAGCCCTGCCGCATGGTGAACTGCAGCAGTAAAAACGGACAATAGGCAAAAAGCCCCCTGTGTAGGAAAACAGACTACACAGGGGGTACTATTGTGGCTGGAAGGCCAGGGCACCCGCCGCAACTCCAAGACTGTGCTGCGGGTAATGCAGAAATATGAGGTGCTGGCGGCGATCCGCAGGCCGAGAAAGCGGCGGCAGGTAGGACAGCAGGTGCACAGGTATGAAAACCTGCTGAACCGGGAGTTTTACGCGGATAAACCCAATACCAAGTGGGTGACAGCTATCTCCTGCATCCAAACTGGTCAAGGCGTCTTCTATCTGTCTATGATCCGAGACCTCAAGACCGAGTGCATCCACCGGCAGAATATCGCCGCGTTCCGGCAAACAGGAGAAATGATTGATGACTTCATCTATTTTTACAATCATGAGCGCATCCAGTTAAAAGCGGGAGCGGCGCTGCTCTCACTGCGCCACTCCGCGTAAATCCAAGTTTTCTTACCTGTGGTCCCTTTTTTATGCTGTCCGCTCAATTTGGAGCAGTTCTTTGGGGGGCCGGCAGTTTTATTTTCACAGCGTCTTGCGGCAGCGGCGGATTGCGATTATAATAGGACCAGATTTCATGAAAAGGATGATTTTATGGACCAACTGCACGGTACGACCCATCGAACGATGGCTTACATCAACCTCTACGGCGTCCTGGGCGCGCTGGAGGAGCTTTGCCGGCTGGACGGCGAGGCCCAGGCGCTGATCGCCGGGAAAGCCTTCTCCATCGGCTTCCAGGTGGCCGGGGGACCCTGTGCGGCGCTGTGCTTTGACCAGGGCGCGTGCACGCTGACCGACGGCGCGGCGGGGTGCGACATCCGGCTGGCTTTCGCCTCGCCGGAAAAGTTCAACGGCATGATCGACGGCACCGCGACGCCCATCCCCACCAAGGGCTTCACCAGGCTGAAGCTCCTGACCAAGACGTTTGTCCCCCTGACGGACATCCTCACCCGCTACCTCCGCGCCTCGGAGGCGGACCTCCGGGACCCGGTGTTTTTTGAAAAGAGTACCACGCTGATGTTCTACACCATCGCCGCCGCCCTGAGCCAGATCGGCAACCACGACAAGATCGGCCGGGCCAGCGCCAGCTATATCCCCGACGGCACGGTGTGCCTGCGCATCCAGGGCGGGCCGGCGGCGGCCATCGGCGTGCGGGGCCACATCCTGCGTACCGTCAAGCGCCCGCCGGAGCACCCGGCGGCGACCATGGAGTTCGGCAGCATGGCCATCGCCCGGGACCTCTTTGAGGGGAAGCGCAACTCCCTGGCCTGCATCGGCGTGGGCGAGGTGCGCGTGGAGGGCATGATGCTGATGCTGGACAACCTCAACCGCATTCTCGACCGGGTCGGGCTGTACCTGGCGTAAGGAGGGACAAGCCATGAAAATCAACACCTACGAGCAAAGCCGCGCCCAGTTCGTCCGGGCCGCCAAGGTCATCCCCTCCGGCGTCTACGGCCATCTGGGCCCCGCCGAGGGCTGCTTCATCCCCGTGGAGGCCTTCCCCATGTTCTCCAGCCGCGCCCAGGGCAGCTACTTCTGGGACGTGGACGGCAACCGCTTTATCGACTACATGTGCGCCTACGGTCCCAACATCCTGGGCTACAACGACCCGGACGTGGACGAGGCCGCGCGGAAGCAGCGGGAGAAGGGCGACTGCGTCACCGCCCCCTCCACGCGGATGATCGACTTCGCCGAGCTGCTGGTGGACACGGTCCACAGCGCCGACTGGGCCTTCTTCGCCAAGAACGGCAACGACGTGACCACCATGGCCGTCATGACCGCCCGGGCCTACACCCACAAGAAGAAGATCGTCTTTTTCAAGGGCTACTACCACGGCGTTGCCCCCTGGAGCCAGAAGATCGACTACGCCGGCATCCTGGAGGAGGACGTGATGCACAACCTCTACGTGGACTGGAACGACTGCGACCAGCTGGAGCAGGTGTTCCGCAAGTACCGCGGCCAGATCGCCGGCGTCATCGCCCAGCCCTATATGCACGGCAACTTCAAGGACAACGAGCTGCCCCGGGACGGTTACTGGGCCAAGGTGCGCAGGCTCTGCACCGAGCATGAGGCCCTGCTCATCATCGACGACGTCCGCGCCGGCTTCCGGCTGGACCTGGCGGGGTCGGACCACTACTTCGGCTTCGAGGCGGACCTGATCTGCTTCTGCAAGGCCCTGGCCAACGGCTACAACGTCTCGGCCCTGTGCGGCAAGGACTTCCTCAAAAACACCGTCAGCGGCCTCAGCTACACCGGCAGCTATTGGCTCTCCGCGGCGCCCTTCGCCGCGGGCATCGCCTGCATCGAGAAGATGAAGCGGCTGAACTGCCCCCAGACGCTCCTCGAAAAGGGGGAAAAGCTGACCTCGGGCCTGAAAGGCCTGGCCCAGGCCTACGGCTTTGACCTCCATGTCTCCGGCGCGCCGTCCCTGTTCTACCTGCGCATCGCCGATGACCCGACACTGCGGCTGCACCAGGAGTGGGTGGCCGAGTGCGTGCTGCGGGGTGTGTACTTCACTAATCACCACAACCACTTCCTCAACGCCGCCCTCACCGACGCCGACATCGCCGAGACCCTGGCTGCGGCGGAGGAGGCCTTCGACGTGGTGCGCCGGCGGCATCCGCTGGCGTAGGCCGTGGGCGGCGCGCTGGGCCTGGCCCGGGCACTGGCGGCGGACCAAGACCTGCCGGATGCGGCGCTGCTGCGGCTGCTGGAGGCGCGGGACGACGAAACCGCCGCCTTTCTCCAAAGCGCCGCCGGAGAGACCGCCCGGGCGGTGTTCGGGCGGCGGGTGTACCTGCGGGGGCTGATCGAATTTACCAATTACTGTAAGAACGACTGCTATTACTGCGGCATCCGCCGCTCCAACGCCCGGGCGGCGCGCTACCGGCTGACGCCTGGACAAATTCTCTCCTGCTGCGCGGCGGGGTACGGCCTGGGCTTTCGCACCTTCGTGCTCCAGGGAGGGGAGGACGGATGGTGGGACGACGGGCGGCTCTGCGCGCTGGCGGCGGAGATCAAGGCGCGCTGGCCGGACTGCGCCCTGACCCTCTCCGTTGGGGAGCGCAGCCGCGAGAGCTACGCCCGCCTCCGTGCCGCCGGGGCGGACCGCTGCCTCCTGCGCCACGAGACCGCCGATCCCACCCACTACGCCGCCCTGCATCCCCCGGCGCAGACCCTCGCCCGCCGCATGGCGTGCCTCCGGGACCTCCGGGACCTGGGTTACCAGGTGGGGGCCGGCATGATGGTGGGTTCGCCGGGGCAGACCGCAGCGCAGCTGGTGCGGGACCTGCGGTTTTTGAAGGACTTCCGGCCCCACATGGCGGGCATCGGCCCGTATCTCTCCCATCCTGACACCCCCTTTGCCGGCTGTCCCGACGGCTCGGCGGCGTTGACGCTCTACCTTCTCTCCATCGTCCGTCTGCTGCTGCCCCAGGTGCTGCTGCCGGCCACCACGGCCCTGGCCACCGCCCTGCCCGATGGGCGGGAGCGGGGCATCCTCTGCGGGGCCAACGTGGTGATGCCCAACCTGACGCCGCCGGCGGTCCGGGGGCGGTATCTCCTGTATCACGACAAGCTGGTCTCCGGCGCGGAATCCGCTGCGGGCCTCGCCCAGCTGCGCGCGCGGCTGGCCACCATCGGCTACGAGGCCGCCATGGACCGGGGCGACAGCCCGATGTCCTGCGCCGCCCCATCCGAGCTTCTGGAGGAGCGGCCGTGAAGGAATATCCACGATATTTGGAAGCTCTGATCCCCGAACGGGGCAGACTGAAGCTGGTGCGGAGCGAAGCGGAGAAATACGCAAAATCGCACGCGCCAGAGGACTGCGTTTCCATGGGTATGGCACTTTATGCCTCGGAGTTCAAATCCAGGAGGCCGGCGTTTTCCTGCTGGGCCTCTCCGCGCACCACAATGCCGCGGCCCTGGCCAACCTGGAACACACCGTGAGCCGGTACGGCAGCTGGAAGATGCAGGCGGTCCTGGCCATGGCCTTTGACCGCCATTGCGGGATCATCGGCTGTGAAGCGGCCCTGCTTTCGAGAGCATCCTCAGGCGGCCATCCGGCTGCTGTCCGCCCGCGGCGTCCGGCAGGTGTATCAGCTGGCGGGCAAATTTTTAGGGACAGACCATGGCTGAAATTCTGTCCAGCCAGCTGCGTCCGGCTGGGCATATGGGCTTGGAAAGAAGGAATTTCTATGTACGACGTGCGCTCCCTACGGGCGGACGAGTTTATGGACCACCAGGAGATTTTGGACACCCTGGCCTGGGCCGAGGCCCGCCGGGATGACAAGGTCCTGGCCCAGGCCCTGCTGGATAAGGCAGCGGCGCGCCAGGGCCTCACCCACCGGGAGGCGGCGGTGCTGCTGTGCAGCGCCGCCCCGGAGGTCCGGGCGCGGATGTTCGCCCTGTCCGCGGAGATCAAAACGGCGTTTTACGGCAGCCGTATTGTCCTCTTCGCACCGCTCTACCTCTCCAACTACTGCGTCAACGGCTGTGTCTACTGCCCCTACCACCGGCAGAACGGCCATATTCCCCGGAAGAAGCTCACCCAGGATGAGATCGCCCGGGAAACCGCCGCCCTCCAGGACATGGGCCACAAGCGCCTGGCCATCGAGGCCGGCGAGGACCCGGTCCACAACCCCATCGAGTACATCCTGGAAAGTATTTCCACAATCTACGGCGTCCGCCGCAAAAACGGCGTCATCCGCCGCGTCAACGTCAACATCGCGGCCACCACTGTGGAAAACTACAAAAGGCTCCGCGACGCCGCCATCGGGACCTACATCCTCTTCCAGGAGACGTACCATCGCGCTGCCTACGAGGCCCTCCACCCCGCTGGCCCCAAGCACGACTACGCATGGCACACCGAGGCCATGGACCGGGCCATGGCGGGGGGCATCGACGATGTGGGGCTGGGAGTCCTCTTCGGGCTGGAGCGGTACAAATACGAGCTGGTGGGCCTCCTGATGCACGCGGAGCATCTGGAGGCGGTCCACGGCGTGGGTCCGCACACCATCTCCGTCCCCCGCATCCAGCCGGCCGACGGCATCGACCCCGCCGCCTTTGCCAATGGCATCGGCGACGAGACCTTTGCGGTGCTGTGCGCCCTGATCCGCATCGCGGTACCCTATACGGGCATGATCGTCTCCACCCGGGAGAGCCCGGCGGTCCGCGCCCGGTTGCTGCCCCTGGGCGTCTCGCAGATCAGTGGCGGCTCACGCACCACCGTGGGCGGCTATGGTCAGGACCTGCGCCCCGCGGATACCGAGCAGTTCGACGTCTCGGACCGGCGGAGCCTGGACGAGGTGGTCCGCTGGCTGATGGAGCTGGGCTACATCCCTTCCTTCTGCACGGCCTGCTACCGCGAGAGCCGCACCGGCGACCGGTTCATGCGCCTGCTGAAGGCCGGGCAAATTCAGAACTGCTGCCAGCCCAACGCCCTGCTGACGCTCCAGGAGTTCCTGGAGGACTACGCCGCCCCGGAGACCCGGCAGGCCGGCAAGGCCCTGATCGCCCGGGAGCTGCAGCGTATCCCCTCCGAGCGCGTCCGGCGCGTCTGTAGGGAAAGCCTGCAAAAAATCGCGGCGGGCCAGCGGGATTTTCGGTTTTGAAGCCAAAAGAGGAAATTTGCGAAAAGGGCAGCCACGGTATTATACCGGTGCTTTTCCCCTGCATCGCAGAGACCTTGCGCAGCGGTGCTTTTGCCGCATCTTACGGAATCAAAAAACCTCGCCAATGGCGAGGTTTTTTGACAGGTTACAGGGTTACAGAAGCGCATCCGAGTTCACATCCAGCAGCTGGCGAACCAGCTGATTGGTCGCACACTACGTCGGGAACCGCCGCAGCGGCGCGCCCCTGTCAGAATGCTGTATGCCGAGTAACGACCGAAAGCACAGGGTCTCATAATGGTAAGATAACGATACAAATGCAGCATGATCGCATCCAACAGCCGTATACATACTGCGCGTTGTTTTCCCAGCTATTTCACCATCCAGGCAATCAGTCTCTGCAAAACTGCTGCAACCTGCGCGCGGGTGGCCGCGCCCTTGGGATCCAGGGCGTTTTCACTGCCCTGGAGCAGTCCGGCGCCCACGGCCCATTCCACTGCGTCCACCGCCCAGGGGGCGATCTGCGCCTGATCCCGGAAGTCCGCCAGCCGGCCGGCGGCGGCAGTGTCCAGACCGAGGGTTCCGGCGTAGCGGCAAAGCATCACCGCCAGCTGCTCGCGGGTGACGCAGCCGTTGGGGTCGAAGCCGCTGCCGGTGCCGGAGATGATGCCGGCCTCGCCGGCCCAGGCCGCGGCACCGCGGTACCACGCGTCCTCCGGTATGTCGGGGAAGGCGGCTGCGCCGCCGGCCCCGGCGTCCTCCAGGCGGCAGAGGACCGCCGCCAGCATGGCCCGGCTCATGGGTACGTCGGGGGAGAAGCGGTCCTTGCCGGTGCCCAGGAGCAGCTCACGTCCGGCGGCAAACGCCACCGCGTCCTTCGCCCAATGGGCGTCCGTATCAGCAAAGCTCCTGGCGTTGTTCACAATCCGCACCGTGGCGGTGCCGTCCAGCAGCGCCCGCATGGCGGAGCCATCCGCCGCGGATTTCCGGACCACAGTTTCCGTACCGTCCGCGCCGACGATCACCAGGGTGCTGCCCGGCCCCGCCGCCGCGGGGATGGAGAGCTTCAGGCCGCCGGCCAGCCGTCCCGCCTCCTGGCCGCCCACAGCTGCGGCGATGCGGACTGCGCCGTTCTCCACCGCGCCGACAGAGATGCGGATGGTCCCGGCGCCTGCGGCGGAGAGGTCCTCCAAGCTCCGGTGCGGCAGCGTCACCTGAGCCAGGCCGGTCCGGACGGCCAGCGACGCGCTGGTCTCCTGCGCCATGTCGCGGACTGCGCTCGCGGGCAGGTCCACCTGCACCAGCTGCGCTTCGCCGCGCACCTGCGGCGCAATGACGATGGCCGTACCGCCCTCTGCCTTGGTCCTGGCGACGGCGGCCTTCATCTGACTGCCGGTGACTGTGGCGGAGGCCGTCCCGTTCTTTACAGGGGCGTCCGGCTGAAGGACCGTGCCGGCATCGGCAGCGGAGCCGGTCCCCGCGGCGGGGTCGGTATCGGCGGCCTCCTCCCACTTGGCCGTGTTGTCCGCCGGGTCATTGTAGTCGTCCACATACCGCCAGACAATGGCGTCCCCGGCCTTGGGCCAGTAGTATTGCAGGCCCACGCCGGGATAACTGCCGTTCACCAGATATTTCCAGCCGCTGCCGGGCCCGTTGTCGAACTCGCGCAGCCAGCCGCCGCCCAGGGCCGCGGGGGCCTGAATGCCGCTGATGTAGCCTGTCTGGTTCTCCTCAAAGCGCAGGCCGCTCCGGCGCAGGGCCTGGACCAGGACGTCGTACACCGTGGAGCCTGCGGGGACTGTGACGGACATGGTGCGGATCCAGTTGACATACTGATTGTGGGCCGCCGGACCTTCGTGCCGGGTGTCGCCCACCAGGCGGAAGGAGACCGTGATGGTATCCTGGGGCGTACCGGGCGTCTGACTGCCGCCGGATACCCGCTCCAGCCCCGCCAGAGCCGCGGCCAGAGCTTCGTCCGCCGCGCGCAGCGCCGCCTCGTCCGCCGCGCCGCCGTCCAAGGCCCGCCGGGCCTCCGTGACGGCCTTCCGCAGAGCCGCCCAGGTAGCCGCGGTATAGTCGGCCTCCCGCAGCGCCGCGGCCTCAGCCAGCCGCTGGGCCAGTGCGGAGCGGACGTCCGCCGCGTCGGTCAGGTCGTAGAGGCCGGCCTCGCCGGCGGCAAACCGGCGGTACGCCTCAAAGGCCATCAGGACCTGGGTGGTGCTCATGGGCTGCGCGCCCTGGTCGGAGGCATAGTGCCTGTAGCCGCCGCCGGGGTGGGCGAAGCTGGTGAGATTGGTCAGCAGATTTACCGCCTCGCTGCGGACAAAGCCGTTTTCCCTGTCCACCGGGTCGAGTCCCAGGGCGGTCAGGGCGATCACCACCTGCGCGGTGGACTCGGCGTTGCCGCCAAAGCCGCAGTCGGCGCTCATTTGGCCCCTCAGATAGACCAGCGCCTTGTCCACGGCCTCCCGCACGTCCCGCCGGCCGGCGCGGTAGGGCGCCAGCGCCTGGATGGCCATGGCGGTCATGTCCACGCTGGCCGTGCGGTTGTCATTGAGGCCGAAGCCGCCCTCAGGCGTCTGATACCTGACGATCAGCTCAGTGATCAGCTGGTCGCGGGTCCACCGCGCGCCGGCGGGGACCGTGCAGCCCCGGCTGTCCAGGGCCAGGAGTGCCCACATGGGCTCGTTGCCGCCCTCGCGAATTCGGTCGCTGCTGTAGAGCATTTCCAGGAGGTTCAGCCCGCGGAAGTCCGCCGTGTTTTGCCCCAGCGCCCCCAGGGCCAGCGCCGCCCGGGCAATGGTGGTGGGCTTCATGGCGGTGGCATCGGGGTCGTGCCGGTAGGTGTCCTCCAAGGAGTCCAGATAAGCGTCCAGCTTTGCCGGGTCAATGGTCTGTCCGGCGCGGCGCAGGCTGAAGATCTCCCATTCGCTGCCGTAGGCGTAATCGCCCGCGGTCCCGGTCAGGTACCCCCGCCCGTTGGCGATGCCCGCCGCGGCGAGGGCGGCGTTGTCAGCGGGGACCAGGGGCGCGCCCGCCTCCACCGTTACGGTGAAGGTCACCGGCGGCGCGCCGCCGGTCTGGTCCTGGGGCGTACCGGTCACGGTGACGGTACCGGCGCTCACGCCGACCAGCTTATAGCTGTCATTCGCCTCACAGAGCAGCGTTCCATCCCCGCGCTGCTGTGTCACAACGGGCAGGCCGTCCGTTACGATCTCCACCTGGCCCTCGCCGCGAAAGCTCCAATTCATGCCCGGCTCCGTGACCCGCAGTCCCTCGGAGGATTTCGGGCCGCGGAGGGTCAGCGGCAGCGGCAGCTCCTCCTGCTCCTTGAGCGTGAATTCCGTCTGCGCAATCGATACGGTCTCCACGGGGTTCCGGTACTGAATGGTGATCTGGCTGGTTCCCTCGACCCTGGGCTGCAGCCCATCGGCCTCCACCACCGCCGTCAGCGTCACGGTACCCGCCTTTTTCGGCAGCACCGCCACCAGCATGCTGGCGACATACTCGGCAATGCTGTCGTCGCTGGAGCGCATCGTCCATTTGTCCCGGTAGCTGGCGTTTTCCGGCAGGACGGTCACCGTGCCGGCGCCGTCGGACAGCGTCAGGTTGAGGAACGCCCCCAGCGGCTGAGCATTGGTATTGCGCTGTTGGACCACATACGTGCCGGCCGGCGACGGGCGGACGCTGGCAATGGGCACAAATTCAGACTTGACCGCCACCGTCACTGTTTTGCCCATATAGCTGGCGCTCAGGGTCATTTCGCCCGGCTCCTCGGCGTAGATCGTGCCGTTCACCCGGTGGAGCGCGCCGGTGTGGGAAAACTGCACCTGGGACGGCGAGATGGCGGACCAGACGCCGCCCCTTAAAATCTCCGGAACCAGGGTGACCTGCTCGCTGCCCTGGAGCGTCAGGGACACCCCCGCATCCTGCCCGTCCAGCGTCAGGCGGAACCCGTCAACCGCCTCGCCCTGCACCACGGTGACGGGAAACCGGGCCAGCTCCCGGGAGCCGTCGGCCTCCGAGCTGATGGCCACCACGTCCGCGCTGCCGGGCTTGTAGATGTTCAGCGTGCCGTCCTCGTTAACCAGGAGCACGTCCTTGTTGCCCGCAATGGTGTCCTGCCACCGGGCCGCGCCGGCCATGGAGAACCGGCCCGCGACATACCCGGAGGCGTCCTGGAGGCTGACCGTCAGGCCCTCGTCGCTTTTGAACGCGACTGTGCGCTGGTCAGAGTAGGTGAAGGTGATGAGCGCGGCCTCCGGCGGGGTGTAGCTCTCCGCCGGCCCCAGATGGGGGTAGCCCGCAGAGGAGAGGGTCCATTCTTTGCCGTAAGCCCCCCGGTTCTGGTTGAGCAGGCCGAGGAACTCCGGGCTGTAGAAGTCCTTCCGGGTCTTGACCGCGCAGTCCCGGACCATGCCGCCGCCAACATCCCGGAAGGTGTCCGTCAGGCCGTAGCAGGCCTGGAGCAGGCTGTTGGCCTCGGTGCTGCCGGCCAGAACGCCCGCGCTGCCGCCGCTGCTGCCGTTGGCCGTTACCTTTCCGGCCGCGTAGCAGTTGACAACCGCGCCGCCGGATTTCAGCTCCCCCACCAGCCCGCCGGTGTGCTTCCGGATATTGTTCTGACTGGTTGTTGTTACGTCGGCCAGGGACCAGCAGTTGACAATCAGCCCCTGGCAGGACTGGGCGACAGCCCCGGCGCTGCTGTACGAGGAAACGCTGCCCCGGATGCCCAGGTTCTGGACGACCGCATCGGGGCCAAGCGTGCTCCAGAGCGTGACATTTGGGGCACTGATCGTGATTGTGTGCCCATTGCCGTCCAGAACGGCGTTCATCGCGCCGGGAAAATACCAATCGGACGCGGTGATCTCCAGATCAGCGTCCAGCCGGTAAAATTTTCCGGACTGTATGGATTCTAACCCGGAAACCGTCGTGATCGACGTAACATCCTGCTCCGACAGGCTTACCGCAGACAGGGCGCGTTCCGCCAGCGCGCTGTATGCCGTATTCAGGGCTGCTGTGGCGGCTGTGACGGCGTTCCGCTTGGGCGCGTCCTGCGCAAGAATACCCTGGGCCCGTGCCAGTGCGTCGCTGTAAGCGCTCCAGCTATCCGCTGTGTAGATTTTGCCGCTGTCAACGGTTTGCTGGACAGCGGCCTGCAGGCCGGCAATTTCCGCCTCGCTTGCGGGCGGGGCCTCCTCTGCGGTACGGATCAGGGAGAGGCGGTCATTGCGGACCTCCCATTCCAGATCGCCAGCGCCAGCGTCGCGATTGGTGTTCAGCTGCGTTACATAGTCTGCGGGAACAAAGCCGCTGGTGTCGCCAGCCATCGTGTTCGTACCTACTGCAATTTCAGTTGGAGCAGACATTCCCTCCGCCGAGCCGATACGTTCTGAACCAACACCAATGGAATTTTTGATATCCGCGTCTACAAAGAACGCTGTATTTGCCAGTGAACCATAGGCCTCTGCGTTTCCGTGGGACACAACGCCAGCATAAACGCAATTATCTACAGTGCCAGTGGCAGAAAATTGCGCAACCAGACCTGCTACAAATCTAGGTACTGCGCTCCCGCCGGCATTGCCGGTATAGGTCACATCCGCATAAGAAATGCAGTTGCGAATGACACCTCTGCTGATTGCTGCCAGAGAGGCAGTATCTGCATTATCGCTGGTAACCTGCCCTTCCAAAAGCAGGTTCGTAACCTATAAATGAGCAAATTCAGGAATTGACGAAAGCAGTCCGGCAGAGGTGAAGGCCGATGTGGAAGGGCACAATATGGCCAAGACCGCAGGAAAAGAAGAAATGGGCAAGTGCTAAGACAAGCAGCAAGCGATCAAGAGC
>JAAWBZ010000221.1 GCA_022792945.1 Oscillospiraceae bacterium
AGGAACTGAAAGCGTCCGATCAGATGAAGTGGGTGGGCCTGATGAACAACATCAAGGCAGCGGCGGAGGAAATGGCGCTGGCGGAGACCGTGTACGCCAACTGACCGACCCTCTCCCCACGGAGGAAGAACAAAAAGCGGCAATTCAAGCGGCGGAGGATGAACAGTCCTCCGCTTTTGCTATCTCCCAGGAGGACATTGACGCTATCCTCCTGCATGGCAGCGGCATAGCCGATGGAAAGTTCCGTATTTTTGAGCAATTTCAAACGGCTCATAGCTCCACCGAAAAAGCATCTTTCCTCAAAGAAGAATACAAATCGACCGCTTATTTTACGGTTGCCACAGACAAGAAGATACGCGCATGGTTTGACCGTAGTGGTGTGAAAATCTCCATCGGTGATCTGTCCAAGCCAGAGGCCGAGGTCAAGCTGACGTGGAAAAAGGCGGCGAAACGCATTGGGCAGCTTGTGGAGGCGGGCCGCTACCTGTCACCGGCTGAAAAGGAAAAATACCAGGAGTATCAACGTCAGGAGAGTGTTTCCGGCCCCCTGGCCGCAGCACCGGGGCCGGAGCATGACGAGTCGAACCCGACCCCGGCCCCACCGAAAGAGTACCGGCTGACCCTGGGTGCCACGGTCTACCTGGGGACGCAGGCGTATGAACTGCTGGCCTTTGACGAGCAGACTGTCCGGCTTTTTGACCCGGCGTTTCCCATCATCAACAAGGAACTGCCCCGCGAGGATTTTGACCGCCTGCTGGCGGAGAACCCCCTGAACGACGGACTGCTTCAGGTAGTGGAAGAAACCCCCGCCGCCGAACCTGCGAAGCCTGACACCCCCGGTTATCACCTGGGCTTTGGGCACCTGGGCAACGGTGTGACGGTGTGGAACCGGCTGGAACTGGAGGACGGCGACTATAAGACCATCGCCCATATCGCACCCGACAGAACTGTGACCTATTATGTGGACGGCCTGCCGGAAAATGTTCAGACACGGATCGAAGAATTTGCCGCCACCTCCACCATGACCATTTCCGCCACCCAGGACGCCCCCGTGTTCTCTACCCCGCCGCTGGTGCGGGAGCCTGCCGTGGCCCCCGCCGAAGCCAGCGAGCCGACTTACCCGCCCCATGAGCTTCCCTATATTTTCTGTGAGTGGAGCGAGAGCGGCGTGTTTCAGGATAAAACGGCCTACTCCCTCCAAGAGTTTGACAGGCTGATGAAGCAGACGGACGATGAATATGTTGCCAAAAAAGCGGCTGCTATGGCGAAATACGGGACGTGGCAGAAATGGTATGACGCTGACGACCCGGAATATAACGCATTTTTGAGCTATGATAAGGTGAAGTTCACCCTTATCATGCCCGATGGACGGACATTCACCGAGCGTCAGGATATTGGGGACGGCGACGGCGGTGTGCTGGATTTTCTCAGCCAGTATGACGCATACCGTGAGATCGTCCCCGTTCTGCAAGAGGCCGTCCGCAAGGAGGCGGAAGCGGCCCAAAGTGCCCCCGCCCCACAGCCGGGGCCTGACAGCGGCAGGTTTTGGGACGCCTACAACTCTATCAAGGAGCGTAGCCCCGACAGTCTGCTGCTGTATCAGGTGGGCGACTTCTTTGAGTTGTACGGAGGGCTTGAGGGTGAGGACGCATGGAACGTAGCGACGGCTCTTGACCTGACCCTGACCAAGCGCAACATCCCCGAATATGGCCGTGTGTCCATGTGCGGTTTTCCTGCCCACAAACTGAAGGACTATGTAAAGAAGCTGAACAGTAAGGGCTTTGACGTTATTGTGGCGGCGCTAAAAGATAACCAACGTGTTATTTCCGCGTTCCCCGCACAGCCCAGCGAAAAAGCCAAGAAGGAAACCGACGACTTATCTGATATTGACCCCGCCGCCATCCGTGCCGCCCTTGCGGAGAACGGCATCGTGGACGGCCATGTGGTTGACCCGGACAAGCTGGACGCCAACCCCTTTATTCAGCAGGTCATGGCCGATGTGGAGCAGATCGCCGCCAACGAACCCCGGCCCCCTGAACGATTTTCCGTCATTGAAACGGAGGGCGGCTACGCCGTTTGGGACGATATTCGGGACGAGATATATGTGGACGGCGAGGGTGTCCAGGAGGAATTTACCAGTGAATGGCAGGCCGAGGATTATCTGAAGCAGGTCAAAAAGACCGTGGGGGACAAGGAAGCCGCTGAATGGCTGGCGGTAGAGCGGGCGAAACAGGCCCAGGAACCGGCTGAAAAAGAAACCGGCACCGGGCCAGCCCTGCCCGCGCCCGCGCCCCGGCGCAGGGCCAGGGTGTCCCCCTTTGTCCTCCATCCCGAAGTCCCCAACGCAGACCGGCATGAATACCATATCACCGATGACGCCATCGGCGTGGGAACGCCGGGAGAACGATACAAAAATAATGTCCGGGCCATCCGTC
>JAAWBZ010000222.1 GCA_022792945.1 Oscillospiraceae bacterium
CATTTCGGACAACATGGTGGAGCTGCGGGGTGAGTTGAACCAGCTCCAGGAACAGGAGGCCAAGCTGCGGACCCAGTATGAGCTGGCCTATGATCTGAGCAGTGTGGAGGACTTCGCCACCACGGAGGGCGGCATGATCAAGCCCCAGAACGGCCAGATTTTCTATGTGGATCTCTCCGAGCCGGACAGGGTGCAGTTTTTCGACAAGGAGGCCCCCACCGACGGCGTGGCGGGGGCGGTGGCGCGCATCCGGTCCCTCTGCGGCGAGATTGTGGAATATTTCCAGTGAGCGGCGCAATATACTGATTTGCAGACCCCAAAAGAAATAGACGGGCTGCCCGGCAGGCGGCCTTCCATGAGAGGGCGTAAGAAACGATTTTCTTACGCCCTTTTCCAAACATGAGGGCCGGATCCCGCCCCGATGTGCGCCCGCCCTGATTCCGCCGCACTGCGGCAAGACGCTTGCGAGGTGTCCGTTCCATGGGGAACTACAGAAAAAGACAGATCCAACAGAACCCGGACCGGCGGGCGAACCGCACCATCCTGATCCGAACCCTCTTCCTGATGGGGATCTTTGGGGTGGTAGCCTTTGTGCCGCTGTTTGTCAAGCTCTACCAGATCCAGATTACCGAGCACGAGAAGTACAAACAGATGGCCATCGACCAGCAGACCCGGGACAGCACGGTCTCCGCCAACCGGGGCACCATCTACGACAGCAAGGGCACCCCTCTGGCCCTGAGCAGCACCGTCTACAATGTGCAGCTCTCCCCCCTGGACATCCGGGAGACCCAGGAGACCTACCGGGCCAAGGTGGAGGCGGCGGCGGAGAAGGGGAAGGATCCTCCCGGCTACCCGGAGCCCACCGACCAGTTTATTGCCGACAGCCTGGCGGAGATCCTGGGGCTGGATCCGGAGAAAATCCTCCAGCGCCTGGCAAAAACCCAGTCCCAGTATGAGATTATCAAATGGCGGATCGAGGATGCGGAATACCAGGCAGTGCTGGAGTTCATCACCGAAAACCACCTCCAGCACGGCATCTACCTGCCCCCCACCACCAAGCGATACTATCCCTACGGCAGCCTGGCCGCCCAGGTCATCGGCTGGGTCAACTACAACAGCGACGGCAAGGGCGCCTATGGCATGGAGGCCATCTATGAGGAGGAGCTGGCCGGCAAGACCGGCCGGGTGGTCACCGCCAAGAACGGCCGGGGCACCGAGATGCTCTACCGCTTTGAGGAGTATTACGACGGCCAGGACGGCAACGACCTCACCCTGACCATCGACGCCACCATCCAGAACTTCTGCGCCTCGGTGCTGGAGGAGGGCATCGCCGAGTTCGAGGTGCAGAACGGCGGGTTCTGCATCGCCATGGATCCCGACACCGGGGCCATCCTGGCCTGGGCCAACTCCCCCACCTACGACCTGAACAGCCCCTGGACGGTGACGGATCCGGTGCTCTCAGCCTATCTGGAGCAGGTCAAGAACGACCCGGCCTCCAGCGAGGAGGCCTACCTGGAGGCCCTGGGCCAGGCTGCTTGGAGAAACCGTGACAGAGCCGGAGGCGGACGACCTGGCCGCAATCGCCCAAAAGCTGGAGCGG
>JAAWBZ010000040.1 GCA_022792945.1 Oscillospiraceae bacterium
CTCTGCCAGCTCCGCCTCGGTGACGGGCCGCGGGGTGTCGAAATCGTAGTAGAAGCCGTTGTCGATGCTCGGGCCGATGGCCAGCTTGACCTCCGGGTGCAGCCGCTTCATGGCCTGGGCCAGGACGTGGGAGCAGGTGTGCCAGTAGGTCCGGCGGTAGGTCTCGTTTTCAAAGGTGTACAGGTTTTCTTCGGACATGGTTTGGTTTCCTCCTTTTCCGTCTGAGGGGCGAGCATGTGAAAATCCCACCCCTGAATCCATCAGGGGTGGGATACATTTGTATTCCACGGTTCCACCCTGCTTGCGCGCCGTGCGCGCCGCTCATTGGCCGCTGTAACGGGCGGACCCGTTCCCGCCTACAGGACCTCAGCGGGACGGCTCGGAAGCGGTGGAGGGGCCGGCGGCTCTGCGGCGTCCCTTCCAGCTTGCGGGGACGCCTCTCTGGGCGGCTTGACCGGGCCTCGTCTTCGTCTCAGCCATTTTTACCGAGTACAAACATACCACGGCGGGCGGTCGTTGTCAAGGGTGGTCCAAAATTTACATTTTGTAATTTTTCGTGGTTATTCAACAGAAACCATCCGAATTTCCAGGGACTATATATCGAAAAAGGAATATTCAGGAAAAACTTATTTATAAATTACTTTACATAAGTTTTAAAAATCAAAATAAATATTGACTTTCTTGAAGTTTAGTTATAAAATCTAGAAACTGCAATTATAATTACAATATGTAACCTTTCGTTACAAATGCAATAAGATACAGAGGAAGCAAATCTGGAAAGGAGGCATTTTTTATGCCGAAGCAACCTGGAAAAGCAGGTCGCGCCGCGGCTGTGGCCGCGCTGGCGGCTCTGACTGCCGTGGTCTTTGCCCTGTCCGCCGCCGCGCTGAGCAGCATCTACGCGGTCCGGGATGAGAGCAGTACCGTCGTCCATACCGCCCCGCAGGCGGCGCTTGTAACCGCCGCGCCGCCGGAGACCGTACAGCCGGAGGCCCCGCAGCTGCAAACGGTGCGGGTGTACGCGGACGGGGAGATTCACACCACATACACCTATGGCGAGCTGGTGGGGGAGGTGCTCCGGGACCTGGGCATCACCCTGGGGCAGTATGACCGGGTGTCGTACCCCCTGGACCGCGAGACCCGGGACGGCATGAGCGTGATGGTCACCCGGGTCACCACAAAGATCACCACCGCCCAGCAGGTCCTGCCGGCCCAAGAGCGGGTGTTCCTGAACACCGTACTGCGGCCAGGCCAGGAGACGGTCCTGGAGGCCGGGGCCGACGGCGTGGTGACGGTGTCCACCAAATCGACCTATGAAAACGGCCGCCTGGTGTCCCAGGAGGAGATCTCCCAGGCGGTGGCGGTACCCAGCCGCGACCGGGTGGTCATCCGCGGCGCGGAGACTGCCGCCCTGCCCCAGGACGCCGAGGGCAACGCCATTGTGACCGCTGGCGGCGAGATCCTCAACTATTCGCGGGTCATCGACGGCAAGGCCACGGCCTATAACTGCCCGGGCTACGTGGGCCACACCGCCTCCGGGACCATCGCGGAGGTGGGCAAGGTAGCCGTGGATCCAAAGGTGATCCCGCTGGGCAGCAAACTGTACGTGGTCTCCCAGGACGGGCAGTATGTGTACGGCTACTGCATCGCCGAGGACACCGGCGGGCTCATCAAGGGGAACAAGGTGGACCTCTATTTCAGCACCTGGGACGAATGTATCCAGTTCGGCTACCGGCCTGTGACCATCTACGTGGTGGAGGCGTAAGAAACGAAAATCCCCGGACGCGCGCCAAGGAGGCGCGCGTCCGGGGGAATTTTTTTGGGCGCCGTCAGGGATGGGCGGCGGTCAGCTCCATTTCCACCAGCGCGCCGGTCTCCGGGACCAGGGGAATCTGGCCGGAGAGGAACAGAAGGCTGCCGCTGGCCACGGCCTGGGAGTAGGGGCCGACCGCGGCGGGGGCCTTGGTGGTGGAGATGATTTGTTGCTTTTTATTCAACAACATATCCATAATCTGAAAGGAGAGGCATAAGTGCGCCAATATTCTTCGTCTCTTGATATTGCACAGCTCCGGAAGTGTCGCGAACATAATTATTAGCCAGTAGCAATAAGTTTAAATGTTTTTCCGCTCAATGCAGTATAACCGACAGAATGATTATCTGCAATTTCAAATTGTACTTCGATTTCTTGAAACAAACCACTGCTGGGAACGTACGATGTGAATACTATGTTACCTTTTTCGTTAATTTTTAAAGTACCCTTTAAATATTGCCATTCGCCGTTATCCATAGAAAAACTTGCGCAGGGATAACCTGCTGCTAACACTGCAAAACCGTTGTACTCACGTATTTCATTTTGGTCAAATGAACAAAACGCGACAACGAGATCGTCCACACCATCATGATTCATATCTGCATAAAGGTAATCCAAAATCACATCATTAGGCACATTTTCTTTGTATTCTTCTAGTAGATTCGTATTACTGTTTGCATCTTGCTCTGAAAATATCACCTCTTGAGAGATTTGTGTTTTTTCTGCACAACCGAATAGCGCTAAAAAGACGAAAAATAGTGAAAAAAACGCAATACAGACCAAAATCTTTTTCATCATTGCTCACAACCTTTCACGAGTAGAGAATAACTAGCTCATGTTAAATCCCTCCCCCTCTTCTTTGGTTAAATCTATTATATAATAGTGTTAAGAAAATGTAAATAATCGTCTGTTATGAATGTATATGGAGATTTTTGTAAACTTCGTACGGCTAGTAAAATCCCGGGGCTTTATTTTATATATTATTACCAATTCTGCGCGCGGTAGAAGGAGACGACGGCCTCCATGAAATCGGGGTCCACCCGGGCGGCGCGGCTTTTTGGGAGTTGACAAATTGTGGGATGACGATTATACTATCTGTACTAATATTTCTGATACAGTGAGGACGGCAGGGGAGGCGAGGGCTGATGGTCACATTGAATTACCGCGATTCCAAGCCCATTTACGAGCAGGTGAAGGACGGCTTCCGGAGGCTGATCCTGTCCGGCATGCTGGCCACCGGGGAAAAGCTGCCCAGCGTCCGGGAGCTGGCGGCACAGCTGGCAATCAACCCCAATACTATCCAGCGGGCCTATCGGGAGCTGGAGACCGAGGGCTTTATTTACTCCATCGCCGGCAAAGGCTCGTTTACCGCGGCGCTGTCGGAGGTTACGGACGGCCGCCGGACTGAGCTGCTGGCCGCCTTCGACGCCGCGGCGGGTGAGCTGCTGCGCCTGGGCATGGGAGAAGCAGAGCTGGCGGCGCGGCTGCGGGCGCTTTTGTGAATTTTTTGAAAAATTTCCGGAAATCCTGAAACGAAACGGCACGCTGGCGCGTCTTATTGATAGGGACCCTTCGCGGCCCCGTACCGGCGCTTCTGCGGCGAAGAGAGGAGAAAACCGCCATGATAACTGTCAACCATGTGGTCAAGACCTTCGACGGCTTCCGGGCATTGGACGATCTGAGCATCTCCGTGCCCGACGGCGCGGTCTACGGCCTGGTGGGGCCCAACGGCGCGGGGAAAACCACGATTCTGCGCCACCTCACCGGCGTGATGCGCCCCGACGCGGGGCAGGTGCTGGTGGACGGCGCGCCGGTCTTTGAGAATACCGCCGTCAAGCGCCGCATCACCGCCATCCCCGACGAAATTTACTACTTCCCCCAGGCCTCCATCCGCGAGATGATGCGTTTTTACCGCGGCGTCTATCCACGGTTCGACGAGGCCCTTTACAAGACCCTGGGGGAGGCCTTTGGCCTGGACGAGCGGCTGGCCATGCGCAAGCTCTCCAAGGGCCAGCGCAAGCAGGCCGCCTTCTGGCTGGCGATGTGCACCCGCCCGGACTACCTGCTGCTGGACGAGCCCATCGACGGGCTGGACCCGGTGATGCGCCGACAGGTGTGGAGCCTCCTGCTGGACGACGCGGCCGCACGGGGCGTTACGGTGCTGGTCTCCTCCCACAACCTCCGGGAGCTGGAGGATGTGTGCGACCATGTGGGCATCATGGACCGGGGCAAAATGCTGCTGGAGCGCGCCCTTTCGGAATTGCAGGACAACATCGTCAAGGTCCAGCTGGTCACCGAGAACGCCCTGCCTCCGGACCTGACCGTCCTGCACCGCGCGGCCTCGGGCCGGGTGCAGACGCTGATTGTCCGGGGCCAGCAGCACGCCGTATCCGACCGGATCGGCGCGACGCTGCCCATCTTCTACGATATCCTGCCGCTGTCCCTGGAGGAAATTTTCATCTACGAGCTGGGAGGTGTTGACTATGCGGTCAAGAGCATCGTTCTTTAATGGGGCGCTTTACCGGAAAAACCTGACGCGCTTTGCGCCGCTGTGGATCGCGTATCTGCTGCTGCTCCTGGTGCTGCTGCCGATGCGCGTCCTCTCCCGGGCCAACGTGGCCTACCAGTACGAGGCGGCGGACGTGGTGGTCCAGGTGCTGCAAATGGCGCTGAACGAGGGGTGCCTCCTGAACCTGCTCTACGCCTGCGCCCTGGCCATGTGCTTCCACGGGTGGATGTACCGCGCCCGCAGCGTCAACGCTCTGGCGGCGCTGCCCATCCGGCGGGAGACCTTCTTCGGTACCAACCTGCTCTCAGCCCTGACCGCCAGCTTGCTCCCCAACCTGCTGGCGGCGCTCCTGACCTGGGGAGCGGCCGCCGCCCTGGGGCTTCCGGGCTTCCAGGCGGCGGCCCAGTGGCTGGGCCTGATGAGCATGGAGTTCCTTTTTTTCTACGGTGCGGCGGTCCTCTGTGCCGCGCTGGTGGGGCAGCTGCTGGCGCTGCCGGGGCTGTATACGCTGGTGAACTTTGCGGTGGTGGTGGTCAACTATGTGGTGGTCCGGATTCTGGAGACCTTTGTCTACGGCCTGCCGGACAACGGCCACACGATCCTTGCCAAATTCTCCCCGGCTTTTTACATCATAGGCCGTGTTTCCGACTACGCGGCGTTCTATGAGGCCACGCCCTACGAGTCCGCGGGGGTCGTGACGATCTCCGGCGGCGCGGTGAACGCCGCAGGCCTGCCCTGGCGGTACTGGCGGTATTTTCTCATCCTCACCGCCGTGGGGGTGCTGCTGCTGGCGGCGGCGTTCCTGCTCATCCGGCGGCGGCGGATGGAGCGCGCGGGGTCGCTGACGGTGTTCCGGCCCATGCGCCCGGTGCTGAAATATTGCTTCACCACCGGCTGCGCTCTGGTGCTGGGGGTGCTGGCGGCGGACGTGTTCTTCGGCAGCGGCGGCATGCCGCGGCTGTGGGTGCTGGTGCTGTGCATGCTGGCGGGGGGCTTTGTGGGCTATTTCACGGCGGAAATTCTGTTCCAGAAGAGCTTCCGGGTATTCCGCCGGGAGTGGATCGGCTTCGGCGTGTTCGCCGCGTGCCTGCTCCTGTGCGTGGGGCTGATGGAATTTGACGTGTTCGGCTACGAGCGCCGTATCCCGGACGCGGCGGACGTGGAGAGCGTCACCGTCTCCGGCAGCGGCTTCCGGGAGAGCGGCGTGGTGACGGACGCGGCGCATATCGCGGATCTCATCACGCTTCACCAGAGTCTCATCGACGAAAAGGCGGACCAGGAGGCCCTGGCCCGCCGCTGGGAGGCCAGAGACTGGGGCGCGGAGAGGCTCGACTATGCGGTGGTGGAGCTGGTTTACCAGCTCCGGGACGGCGGCACCCTCTCCCGCCGTTACACCATCTGCTGCACCGACCGGCTGTGGCTGGACAGCGCCAGCCTGGCCCGGCGCTACGCGGACCTGCTGCGGGACCCGTACTATATCCAGCTGGGCAGCACGCCCTCCTTCGAGCTGGACGCCGGCAAGGTGGGCTACAGCGAGCTGAGCCGCTACGACCTGGAGCTGGACACCTGGCGCTATGAGACGCTGGACGCGGCGGAGGCGTATGCCCTCTACCGGGACTGCGTGGTGCCGGACCTGCGGGAGGGGCTGGTGGGCTACACGGCGCCGTTCTACTTTGAGGACCGGGACGACGTGGAGTACGCGGCGGACCTGTCGCTGACCTTCCAGCTCACGGTGGAAAAGCCGGCGGAGGAAGGGATAGAGCGCGTGGTCATCAACACCTTCAATTTGAATTTGCAGCCTACCGTAGGTTCCCGGACGGCGGCGCGGCTGGAGCAGCTGGGCTACGCCCTCTGCCTGCAAAGCGAGCGCCGGGCGGCGCTGGAGGCGCAGACGGCGGCGGCCCCTGCCGCCCGCGACATACCCATCGGATAAAAAATGGACCGGTCTGGAATTCCTTGGAATTCCAGGCCGGTTTTTGGGGCGTGTCAGTAGAGCACCAATCCTACGATCCACAGAACTGACGCCGTGAACGCCCCCAGCAGGGCAAAGACCAGCGGCATGGCCCGCAGCCCCTTCCGCCGTCCGCCGCGGGTCCTGGTCCTCAGGTAGGCGTCCGCCGCCTGCCGCGCCTGGTGCAGAAGCTCGGCGCTGCTGACGGCTCCGGTGCCGTCCTTCAATATGAAAATCGCCTGCTCGAACAGCTCCCGGTCGGGCGGGCGGACGACAATCACCTGCTTGGATATGCCTTTTACCATGGACAGTCCCTCCTTTTTCCATGGTAGTTTTCCCCAATCCAACTGCCTCTATTCATTTGCCGCGGAATGTGTTATACTGTAGGCGGAAGGAGGGATCATCCCTTGAAATTTTGGAAGCTGATATTGGCGCTGGCTGTTCTGGCCGCGCTTTTAGCCGGTTGCGCCGGCCGGCAGACCCCGCCTCCGCCGGAAGCGCCGCCCCCTGCGCCGGCAGTGGAGCCGGAAGCGGCGGAACCGGTACCGGAGGAGGCTGAACCGGAGCCTGAACCGGAACCGGAGGGGCAGGCGGTCACGCTGTTTGTGCCGGACGCGGAGGCGATGTATCTGGAGGAGACGGCGGCGGTGCTGGTGCTCTCGCCGCAGGGCCTCATGGACGCGCTGACGGAGGCGGGAGCGCTGCCGTCGGCGGTGACGGTGAACGACTTTACGCTGGACGGCGGGCATCTGGTGCTGGACGTGTCGGAGGCGTTCCGCGAGGCGGTGACAGCCAGCGGCACGGCGGGAGAGCAGATGCTGATCGGCAGTGTGACCAATACGCTGTTGCGCGCCTACGGCGCGACGGACCTCCTGCTGACCTGCGGGGGCGAGCCGCTGGAAACCGGACACGAGGTCTACGATTACCCGCTGGAATTTATGGATTTGAGCCAATAAGCGCCGGAACGCCGCCGCCCCCAAGGGGCGGCGGCGTTCCGGCTACAGGGGCGGGCCGCTGCACAGAATATTATAATAGTGCGGCGCTTCCATCTCCGAGAGGTGGCGGATTTGCTCGATCAGCTCCGCGCAGGTCGGCTCGAATTCCTCGGTGCAGCGGTTCTCCGCGTAGGCCAGCAGCGCGCGGAAGGCGGAATTGACCTGGTCGGCCTCGGCGTGGCGGAGGACCATGCCGAAAAAGCCGCGGCGGCTCTCCCAAAATTCCTTTGCCTGGGCCGTCAGACGCGCCGCCGCATCAAAATCCCCCGCCTCCGCCGCGCCGCGCGCCTTCTCCAGGATCGTCGCGGCCGTCTCCGCATCCTGCGACAGGACGGATGTAGTTACCAGGCACAGAACCAGGCACAGCGCCAGAATCCCGACCCCCCAATAGAGGAACTTCATCCCTTCGCCTCCCGCCGGGCAAGATAGAGCTTGCCGTTTTTTGTCGCAGTCAGGAGGAACACATCCTCCACGCGGCAGCCCAGGGCCTTGAGCTGCCGCTCCAGCCAGGGCCGGTCATGGCCGCTGGCCGTCAGGTAGTCCTCCAGCACCACGCCGTCGCTGACCACCGTCAGCGGCAGCTCCGCTGGGTCCACCTGCGCATGGACGTCCATGGCTGTGGGGGGCTGGTGCTTGGGATGGACAATGGTGCTGACGCGGCCGTCCACCTCCAGGATCGCGTACTGCACCGTGTTCACGTCCACCACGCCGTTCTCCCGCAGGTGCTGCAGCAGCTCGTCCACCGTCACCCGCGTTTTGGCCAGGTTGGCGGGCAGGATCCGCCCGTCCTCCACCAGCATCACCGGCTTGCCGCCAAACAGCTGCCGGAAGCCCCGGAAGCGCATGGACAGCACGGACAAAATCAGCTCCATGGCCAGCACCGTCAGGATCGGCAGGATCCCCGAGAGCAGGGGAATGCCCGTATCCTGCATGGGCACCGACGCCAGATCCGCGATCAAAATCGCCACCACGAACTCCGACGGCTCCAGCTCGCCCAGCTGCCGCTTGCCCATCATGCGGACGGCAAAAATCAGGATGAGATAGAGTACCACCGCGCGGATGTAGGAAATAAACATCGAATCACCCCTTTCGGACAGTATCTGCACCGCGGCGGCAATTATGCGCCGGCGGCGGTTTTCAGCGCTTTTTTGCCGGGCGCGATTGACGCCGGCGGGAAATTCCGGTATGATGAAGGCAAACCCAAAAAGGAGGATGCAGTATGCAGAAGGTTTTGGTTCAGCAGCTGACAGAGGCGGCATTCGCGCCCTTCGGCAGCGTCATCACCACCGAGGGGCGGCCCTGCGGCGGCGAGGAGGGCGTGTTCCGCTGGTATGAGAAGCAGGCGGCGGTGGAGGGGGCCGAATGTGTCTCGGTGAACCTGCTGACGGCGGTGCAGCGGGCATACGCCTTTGACAAATTTGAGGCCCACGCGCGTACTACGGAGACGCTCCTGCCCCTGACCGGCGGCGTGATTGTGGCGGGCATTCCGGCTGGGGAGGTCCGTCCGGAGCGGGTCCAGGCGTTCTACGTGCCGGTGGGCCAGGGCATCGCCTGGGCGTCTGGGGCGTGGCATTACGCGCCCTATCCCATCGGCGGCGACGCCCTGTGCGCCGTGATCTTCCGCCATGGGACCGGCGGGGATGACGCGGTGTTCGCCGCGCTGCCGGAAAAAATGGGCTTCCAGCTGTAATCCGGCCCCAGACGGCCCCATAGTGCCGCCACTCGCTAAAGGCTTCGGGGGGAAGGAAACGCATCAGGCAGAAACCGGCAGACGGCCGTCAGCGGCGGTCGTCTGCCTTTTCGCGTTCCATGCGGCCCGACTGCGCGGGAGCCCTGCCGGCGGCGGTTTTTGATACAGTTTTTTGTGAATGAGACAGCAAATGCTTGACTTATGGCCGTTTGATGTTAAAATTAGATATCATTGGATGCTGTGCCTTTTCTGTGCTGGGAGGAATCGCCATGCGCTTTGAACAAATCCGCGATGTCATTGTCGAAACGCTCAACTGCGACTGCAAGCGTGTCACGCCGCAGGCCAGGCTGCGCGAGGAGCTGGGGGCGGATTCCCTGGCGGCGGTGGAGCTGTGCATGGCTTTGGAGGAGGCCTGCGGCGTCGTCATCGACGATGCCCTGCTGCCCAATCTGGAAACTGTACAGGATATTTTGGACTACTGGAATCAATATACGGAGTGAAATGATGGAAAAACAAGAACTTTTTGAGGTAATGGACCGCTTCGCCCGCAGCGGCCTCCAGCGGCTGGCCCTGCGCCAGGGCGACTTCCGCCTGGAGCTGGAGATGCCCGGTGCGGCGGGCGCACACGCGCCTCCCGCGGCGCAGGTCCAGGCGGCGCCCGCCGCGCAGGACGCGCCGTCGGGCGCGTTCGTCCGCGCGCCGCTGGTGGGCACCTACTACGCCGCCCCCGGCCCCGGCGAGCCGCCCTATGTCCAGGTGGGCGACCGGGTGGAGAAGGGCCGGACGCTGTGTATTATTGAGGCTATGAAAACCATGAACGAAATCCCCGCGCCCTGCGACCTCGTGGTGGAGGAGCTGCTGGCCGAGGACGGCGCGCTGGTGGCCTACGACGCGCCCATGGTGCGCTACCGCCATGTTTAAACGGGTCTTGGTCGCCAACCGCGGCGAGATCGCTGTGCGCGTCCTGCGGGCCTGCCGGGAGCTGTGCATCTCCACCGTGGCGGTATACTCCACCGCTGATGCTGATTCCCTCCACGTCCTCTTCGCCGAGCAGGCCGTTTGCATCGGCCCGCCCCGGGCCGCGGACAGCTACCTCAACGTGGATGCCATTCTGGCCGTGGCCAAGGCCACCGGCTGCGATGCGGTTCACCCCGGCTACGGCTTCCTCTCGGAGAACGCCGACTTCGCCGACGCCTGCCGCGCCGCGGGGCTGGCCTTCATCGGCCCCAGCGGGGACGTGATCCGGAAAATGGGCAACAAGGCCGCCGCCCGGGCGCTGATGCAGTCGGTGGGCGTGCCGGTGGTGCCCGGGTCCGACGGGCGGGTGGACACCGCCGAGGAGGCCCAGGAGATCGCCGACCGCATCGGCTACCCGGTGCTCATCACGGCCGCCGCCGGCGGCGGCGGCCGGGGGATGCGGCGGGTCTACGAGCGGGCGCAGCTCCAGGACCTCTTCCGCGAGGCCCGGGCCGAGTCTGCGGCGTGCTTCGGCAGCGACGAGATGTATCTGGAGAAGCTGATCCTGGAGCCGCGGCACATTGAGTTCCAGATCATGGCCGACCAGCACGGAAACGTCATCCAGCTGGGCGAGCGGGACTGCTCGGTCCAGCGGCGCAACCAGAAGCTGCTGGAGGAGACGCCCTCCCACGCACTGACGAACGAGCTGCGGGAGAAAATGGGCGCGGCGGCGGTGCTGGCGGCCCGCGCGGCGGGGTATGAGAACGCCGGCACGGTGGAGTTCGTGCTGGCCCCGGACAAGCAGTTCTACTTTATTGAAATGAACACCCGCATTCAGGTGGAGCACCCCATCACCGAGCTGACCGTGGGCATCGACCTGGTGCGTGAGCAGATCCGCGTCGCCGCCGGCCTGCCCCTGAGCCGCCGGCAGGACCAGGTGCGCCAGCGGGGCCACGCCATGGAGTGCCGCATCAACGCCGAGGACCCCATGCACGGCTTCGCCCCCTGCCCGGGGAAGGCGGACTTCCTCTATTTCCCCGGCGGCCCCGGCGTGCGCATCGACACGTGCATGTACAGCGGGTATGAAATTTCACCCTATTACGACTCCATGGTGGCCAAGGTCATCGTCCAGGCGCCCACCCGGCTGGAAACCATCCGCCGGATGCGGCGGGCCCTGGAGGAGCTGACCATCGACGGCCTTGGGACCAACGCGGAGCTGATGCACCAGATCTTATACCACCCGGTGTTCGTCCGGGGCAATTACAGCACCGCGTTTCTCGACGAGCATCTGGAGACGCTGCTGGCATGGATCAAACAGGTGGAGGAGGCGGAAGGATGATCCCGGTATTCCATAAGCACCGCAGGCATATGCTGGCCCTCAAGGCCATGCGCGAGGGGCAGATGCCCGAGACCCATCCCCACAGCGCCGTCTGTCCCAAGTGCGCCGCCGCCACCACGCGGCAGGCGCTCAGCCGCAATCTCTTTGTCTGCCCGTCCTGTGGCTACCACTATCCCATCGGCGCGTATTTCCGGCTGAGCCTGGTGCTGGACTCCGGCTCCTTCCGGGAGCTGGACGAGGGGCTGGTCTCCACGGACCCGCTGGACTTCCCCGGCTATGGGGAGAAGCTGGAGCAGTGCCGCCAGAAAACCGGCCTCCAGGAGGCCGTGGTCACCGCCGCTGGGCGCATCGACGGGCGGAAGGTGGCGGTGGGGGCCATGGACAGCCGCTTTATCATGGGCAGCATGAGCGCGGCGGTGGGTGAGAAGATCGCCCGGCTCATCGACTACGCCGGGAAGAACCGCCTGCCCCTCATCATCTTCTCCACCAGCGGCGGCGCGCGGATGCAGGAGGGCATCTTCTCCCTCATGCAGATGGCCAAGACCAGCGCCGCCCTGGCCCGGTACGCCCAGCGGGGCGTGCCGTTCATCTCCGTGTTCACCGACCCCACCACCGGCGGCGTCACAGCCAGCTTCGCGTCCCTTGGCGACGTGACCCTGGCCGAGCCGGGGGCGCTGATCGGCTTCGCCGGGCCGCGGGTGATCGAGCAGACCATCGGCCAGACGCTGCCCGAGGGCTTCCAGCGGGCGGAGTACCTGGAGGAGCACGGCTTTGTGGACCAGATCGTGCCGCGGCAGGAGCTGCGGCGCGTCCTGTCGCAGCTTTTGACGCTGCACTCGAAGGGAGGCGCGGGATGAGCGAGCTGACGCCCGCCCAGCGGGTTTCCATCGCCCGGCATGAGGGACGGCCCGGTGTGGCCGACTATATCGCGGGGCTGTTCACCGAGTTTTTTGAGCAGCGGGGCGACCGCCAGTGCCGGGAGGACCCCAGCATTCTGGGGGGCATCGCCCTGTTCCATGGGCGGCCTGTCACGGTGATCGGCACCCGGAAGGGCAAAAACCTGGAAGAAAACCTCCGGTGCAACTTCGGGATGCCGGGGCCCGAGGGCTACCGCAAGGCCCTGCGGCTGATGCAGCAGGCCGAAAAATTCGAGCGCCCTATCCTCACCTTCATCGACACCCCCGGGGCCTACCCCGGCCTGGAGGCCGAGGCCCGGGGCCAGGGCGAGGCCATCGCCCGGAACCTCTTCGAGATGAGCCGCCTGACGGTCCCCATTGTGGCGGTAATCATCGGGGAGGGCAACAGCGGCGGGGCGTTGGCCCTGGGCGTTGCCAACACGGTGCTGATGCTGGAGAACGCGGTTTACTCGGTCCTCTCGCCCGAGGGCTTCGCTTCCATTCTCTGGAAGGACGCTGCCCGCTCCGGCGAGGCTTGCGCGCTGATGAAGCTGACGGCCCAGGACCTGCTGGCTGGCGGCTTCATCGACGCGGTGATCCCCGAGCCCGAGGGCGGCGCCCATACGGACGTCCCCGCGGCCCTGGCGGCGGTGGACAAGGCGCTGGCGGCGGCCCTTCAGGGCCTCCAGAAAATCAGCGATCTGAGCATCGCCGGCCACCGCTACAAAAAATTCCGTGCTATGGGAGGAAACGGCTATGCAGACGGGAATTAAACTGATCTCCACCGGCGCGTACCTGCCGGAGAAGATCGTCACCAACGAGGATCTGAGCCGGATCGTGGACACCAGCGACGAGTGGATCACCAAGCGCACCGGCATCCGGACGCGGCACCACTGCGTTTCCGAAACCCATCTGGACCTGGCCGCCGCCGCAGCGCGGCAGGCTCTGGAACGGGCGGGGATCGACAAAGCGCAGCTGGGGGCCTGCGTGGTCACCACCGTGGCCGGGGACAAGGTCACGCCCTCCTGTGCGTGCATGCTCCAGGCGGCGCTGGACCTGCCGGAGCTGACGCCCTGCTTCGACCTCAACGCCGCCTGCGCCGGCTTCCCCTACGCCCTGCGGGTGGTCCAGGGGCTTTTGACCGACGAGCGGCCCTACGGGCTGGTGGTCTCGGCGGAGGTGCTCAGCCGCCTGCTCGACTTCACCGACCGGAGCACCTGCGTGCTCTTCGGCGACGGGGCCGGCGCAGCGGTGGTGGCCCGGCAGGAGGGTGCGGAGGACATCCACGCCGTCCTGGGCAGCCGCGGCAACGATCAGGTCCTCTGCATCGACGGGGCCTGGGCAGACCACACCGCCCACGTCCACATGGAGGGCCAGCCGGTCTTTAAATTCGCGGTAAACATCATCCCCTCCTGCATCGAGGACATTCTCCGCGCCGCTGGGCGGACGCTGGAGGAGGTGGACCTGGTGGTGATGCACCAGGCCAACGAACGGATCCTTGACCATGTGGTGAGCAGGATGGGTCTGCCGCCGGAAAAGGTCTATAAAAATATCGCGCACATCGGCAATATCTCCTCGGCCTGCATCCCCGTGGCCCTCAACGAGCTGTATGAGGCGGGCCGGCTGACGCCGGGGCTGCGGATGCTGTGCGTGGGCTTCGGCGGCGGTCTCACCTGGGGCGGCTGCCTGATCGAAATGGGAGGCAAGGAAGCATGAAGAAGCTCAATGAACTGCTGGGGGTGGAATTCCCCATTATCCAGGGCGGCATGGCCAATATCGCCACCGGGGCCTTTGCCGCGGCCTGCTCCAACGCCGGGGCCATGGGCCTCATTGGCTGCGGCGGCATGAATGCCGAGCAGCTGCGCCAGGAGATCCGCAAATGCCGGACCCTGACCGACAAGCCCTTCGGCGTCAACCTGATGCTGATGAACCCCCATGTGGACGAGATGGCCGAGATGGTGGTGGAGGAGGGCGTCCGGTTCCTGACCACCGGCGCGGGCAACCCCGCCAAGTATATGCCCCGGTGGAAGGAGGCGGGCATCGTGTTCTATCCGGTGGTGGCGTCTGTTGCGCAGGCGAAGCTGCTGGCCCGGGCCGGGGCCGACGGCCTGATCGCCGAGGGCGGCGAGTCCGGCGGCCACGTGGGCGAGACCACCACCATGGCCCTGGTGCCCCAGGTGGCGGACGCGGTGGACATCCCGGTGGTAGCCGCCGGCGGCATCGCCTCGGGGCGGCAGCTGGCCGCGGCCTACGCCCTGGGCGCCTGCGGGGCCCAGGTGGGCACGTGCCTGCTGGTGAGCGAAGAGTGCCCCATCCATGAGAACTACAAAAAGGCCGTCCTCAAGGCCCGGGACCGTGACACCACCGTCACCGGCCGCAGCGTCGGCGCGCCGGTGCGCATCCTCAAGAACCGGATGGCCCGGGAGTACGTCCAGCGGGAGTACGCAGGCGCAACGCTGGAGGAGCTGGAGCACTTCACCCTGGGCTCTCTCCGCCGGGCCGTGTTCGACGGCGACACGGAGACCGGCAGCCTCATGTGCGGCCAGGTGGCCGGGATGCTCCACGAGATCCGGCCCCTGCGGGCCATCCTCCAGGAGCTGGCGGACGGCTGCGCCGCGTGCGTCGCGGGGCTGAGGTGAGCTATGATCGGATTTTTATACGCCGGACAGGGTAGCCAGACCCCCGGTATGGGTCAGGACCTCTATGAGGCATACCCCGCCTTCCGGGAGATTTTTGACAGCGCGCCGGTGGATTTCGACCTGAAGGAGACCTGCTTTACCGGCGCGCATCTCAACGAGACCCAGTACACCCAGCCGTGCATGGTGGCCTTTGCCGCCGGTGTGACGGCGCTGCTGAAGGAGAAGGGCGTCGAGCCGGCCATGGCGGCGGGGCTGAGCCTGGGCGAATACTCGGCCCTCTGCGCCGCCGGCGTCTGGGATGCCCCTACGGCCATCCGCCTGGCGGCGTTCCGCGGCAGAGCCATGACCGAGGCTGCGGCGGGCATCGACAGCGCCATGCTGGCGGTGCTGGGCCTGGACCGCGGGAAATTGCAGGAGGCTTGTGACAAGGCGTCGGACCTGGGCGTGGTGTCCATCGCCAACTACAACTGCCCCGGCCAGCTGGTGATCGCCGGCGAGCGGGCGGCGGTGGAGCAGGCGGCGGTGTACGCCAAGGCGGCCGGGGCGCGGCGCGCCATGCCCCTGAACACCTCCGGCCCCTTCCACACCCGGCTTCTGGAGCCGGCGGCCCGGGCGCTGCACGGCTATTTTCAGCAAATTCCCTTTGCCAGCCCCCGCTTCCCGGTGCTGCACAACTGCCTGGGCGACGTCGCGGGTCCGGCGGACACCATCCAGAGCCTGCTGGAGCGGCAGGTGATGTGCAGCGTCTGTATGGAGGACTCCATCCGCCGCATGGGCGCGCTGGGGGTGGACACCTTCGTGGAGATCGGGCCGGGGAAGGTGCTCTCGGGCTTCGTGCGCAAGACGCTGCCCGGGGCGGTCACCTATGCCGTGACCACGGCGGGGGACTTGGAGCGCGCCGCGGCGGCGCTGAAAGGAGAGACGGTATGCTGAAAGGAAAAACAGCGCTGGTCACCGGCGGCAGCCGCGGCATCGGCCGCGCTGTCTGTGAAAAGCTGGCGGAGCTGGGGGCGGACATCGTGTTCAGCTACGCGGGGAACGCCGCGGCGGCGGCGGAGACGCAGCAGGCCTGCGAGGCTTTGGGCGTCCGCGTTCTGGCCGTGCAGGCCGACGTGGGCAAGGGCGAGGCGGTGGAGGCATTGTTCGCCGCCGTGCTGCGGGAATTCGGCCGGGTGGACATCCTGGTGAACAACGCCGGCATCACCCGGGACAGCCTGCTGATGCGGATGAAGGAGGACGATTTCGACCAGGTGATCGAAACCAACCTCAAGGGCGCGTTTTTGTGCATGAAGGCCGCGGCGCGGCCCATGATGAAGCAGCGTGCCGGGCGCATCGTGAATATCGCCAGCGTGGTGGCCCTGCGGGGCAACGCCGGGCAGGTGAACTACTGCGGCTCCAAGGCGGGCGTGATCGGCATGACCAAGGCCGCCGCCCGGGAGCTGGCCGGACGCGGCGTGACGGTCAACGCCGTGGCTCCGGGCTTTATCGAGACCGATATGACCGCCGCGCTGCCGGAGGACGTGAGATCGTCCATGGCCGCGGGCATCCCGCTGGCCCGTCTGGGCCGGGCGGAGGATGTGGCAAACGCCGTGGCCTTCCTGGCCTCGGACGAGGCCGCCTACATCACCGGCCAGGTGCTGGCGGTGGACGGCGGTATGGCCATGTGACGGGAGGACGAGATCGATGGAAAGAAGACGGGTTGTGATCACCGGCATGGGCGCGGTGACGCCCCTGGGCAATGATATTTCCAGCTTTTGGAATGGCGTCCGGGAGGGAAAATGCGGCATCGGCCCCATTACCCTCTTTGACGCGGCGGACTTCAAGGCCAGCCTGGCAGCGGAGGTCAAGGATTTCCACCCCGAGGCGGTGATCGACCGCAAGGAGCTGCGCCACATGGACCGCTTCACCCAGTTCGCGGTCTGCGCCGCCCACGAGGCCGTGGCCGATTCCGGCCTGGATCTGGACCGGGAGGACCGGGGGCGCTGCGGCGTCATGGTCTCCAGCGGCATCGGCGGCATGGCCACCACCGAGGCCGAGCATTCCAAGGGCCTCCAGCGGGGCTTTGACCGCATTTCCCCCTTTTACATTCCCATGGCCATCGCCAACATGGCCGCGGGACAGATCGCCATCGCCTTCGGGCTCAAGGGCATGTGCGGCTGCCCGGTGGCGGCCTGCGCCGGCGGCGTCAATGCCGTGGGCGACGCGTTCCACTATATCCGGGACGGCTACGCCGAGGTCATGGTCTGCGGCGGCGCGGAGGCCACCGTGACCCCCATGGCTGTGGGCGGCTTCACGGCCATGCACGCGCTGTGCCTGGCGGCGGACCCGGCTCGGGCATCCATTCCCTTTGATAAGGAGCGCAGCGGCTTTGTCATGGGCGAGGGAGGCGGCATCCTGGTTCTGGAGGAGCTGGAGCACGCCCGTGCCCGGGGCGCGAAGATTTACGCGGAGCTCTCCGGCTATGCCGCCACCTGCGACGCCTACCATATGACCGCCCCGGCGCCCGACAGCGAGGGCGGCGCCCGGGCCATGGCCGAGGCATTGAAGGACGGCGGCCTGACCTGCGCGGACATCGACTATATCAACGCCCACGGCACTGCCACCCCCCTCAACGATGCCGGGGAGACCGCCGCCATCAGGACGGTCTTTGGCGCGGAGGCCGGGCGGCTGATGGTCAGCTCCACCAAGTCCATGACCGGCCATATGCTGGGCGCGGCGGGGGCCGTGGAGGCCATCATCACGGCTCTGGCTCTGCGGGACGGCTTCGTCCCGGCCACCATCCACTACCAGGTGCCGGATGAGCAGTGCGACCTGGACATTGTACCCAACGTCGGCCGCGAGGCGCCCATCCGCTGCGCGCTGTCCAACTCTCTGGGCTTCGGCGGGCACAACGCCGCCATCGCCCTGCGCAAATGGGAGGGCTGAGCCATGGAGCTGAGCAACAAGCAGATTCAGGAAATCATTCCCCACCGCTACCCCTTTTTGCTGGTGGACAAGATTCTGGAGTGCGAGCCGGGCCAGCGTGCCCGGGGCGTCAAGTGCGTCAGCGCCAACGAGATGCAGTTCCTGGGTCATTTCCCGGGCAATCCGGTGATGCCGGGGGTGCTGATTATCGAGGCGCTGGCCCAGGTAGGGGCGGTGTGCGCCCTGACGGTGCCGGAGAACCGAGGCAAGCTGGCGCTGTTCGGCGGCATCAAGGAGGCCAAATTCCGCCAGCAGGTGGTCCCCGGCGACGTGCTGGAGCTGAGCTGTGAGATCATCAAGCAGCGCGGCCCCATGGGCATCGGCAAAGCCGCCGCCACAGTAGACGGCAAGCTGGCCGCCAGCGCGGAGCTGACCTTCGTGCTGACAGACCCGGCGTAGAGCCTGAAAGAACCCGGAAGGACCGCCCATGGCGGTCCTTCCGGGTTGTCGTTCGGTGCAAATATCAAATCCCACTGGGGAGCGCGGCGTCTGGGTTGTCCGAAAAGGCCGTGCTTGCGTTCCGGCGTCTGGTGTGGTATTTTATAAAGCAGGAAAGAGCGATATTTCAGTGCTGCCGGCATGGCAGGCGGCCGGTCCTCCCGGCGGGGGGGGGCAGCTCCGTGTCCCCCGCCCCTGCGGAAGGGGGCTGCCCTATGACGACATTGGAAGTCTTAGAGCTTTGTTTAGTTCTCATAGGCGTTTGCAACCTGTTTATTCAGATATACAAAAAGAAGCAGCCGTCTGGCTGCGAACCGCGGTTATTTCTTTGTAAGTACACACAAGAGGACCGGCCGTCTGCCGGAGGCGCCCTTTCCAATCTCAGTATAACCGATTCCCGCCGGATTGCCAAGCCAGTCATGGTGTGAAAGCAGTCTGCGCGGGGCAGGGCCTGTGGAGGAATTTCGATGGCATTTCATTTGATCGACCTGGAACACTGGGAACGCAGGGAGATTTATGCGCATTTCATAAATGAGGTCCGGTGCACCTATGCCGCCACGGTCCGCATGGATGTCACAGGCTTGAAGGGGCAGTGGCTCTATCCCGCGATGCTCTGGCTGCTGACGCAGACGGTGAATCAGATGCCGGAATTCCGCACCAGCCATACGGAGGCGGGCTTGGGCGTCTACGATGAAATGCACCCGGCCTATACCGTTTTGAATCGGGAGAACCGGAATTTCTCCGTCGTTTGGACGGAGTGCGGCCATGATTACGGGACATTTCTGCGGGCGTATGAGGCGGACACGGCGGCGTTTGCCGCGTTGGTGCAATTTGCCGCCAAGCCGGACAGGCCCGCCAATACGTTCGATATTTCTATGATCCCGTGGTTTTCGTTTACCGCCTTTGATATCCATGTTTTTGACGAGGGGCGGTATCTTCTGCCCGTCTTTACCATGGGGAAATCCCTAGAGGAAAACGGCAGGCGCCTGCTGCCGCTGGCCATCCAGGTCCACCATGCGGTCTGTGACGGCTATCATGTCGGGCGGTTTATCCAGGCGCTTCAGGACAGGATAGACGCTTTCGCGCCGCCGCCGGGAGAGAGTGGAGCGCAAGGCCATGGACCTTTTTGAACAGCTGCCCGGCGCGCTGCTGCCCTGGTATGACGCGGGCCACCGGGACCTGCCCTGGCGGCGCGACCGGGAGCCGTACCATGTCTGGCTTTCGGAGATCATGCTCCAGCAGACCCGGGTGGAGGCCGTCCGGGGATATTACGCCCGCTTTCTGGCGGCCCTGCCGGATATCCCCGCCCTGGCCGCCGCCGATCCCGACGTGCTGCACAAGCTCTGGGAGGGGCTGGGCTATTACGCCCGCGTCCGCAACCTCCAGCGCGCGGCGCAGGTGATCCTGGAGCAGCACCAGGGCCAATTTCCGGCGGACTACGACGCCGTCCGCGCCCTCCCCGGCATCGGGGACTATACCGCCGGGGCAGTCTGCTCCATCTGCTTCGGCCTGCCCACCCCTGCGGTGGATGGGAACGTCCTCCGCCTGGCCGCCCGGGTGGCCGACTGCGCCGACCCCATCACTGACCCGCGGGTCAAAAAGGCCGTGGCCGCGCGCCTGCGGGCCGTCTACCCGGCGGGACGCTGCGGCGACTTCACTCAGAGCCTCATGGAGCTGGGGGCCACCCTGTGCGGCCCCAACGCCGCGCCGCAGTGCGCCCTTTGCCCCTGCCGGGGCTTCTGCCTGGGCCGTGCCCGCGGTACCGCCGCCGCCCTGCCGGTGAAAGCGCCCAAGCGTGCCCGCCGGGACGAGGAGATGACCGTATTCCTCCTCTGGTGCGGCGAGCGCGTGGCGGTGGCCAGGCGGCCGGGGCGCGGACTGCTGGCGGGGCTGTGGTCCTTTCCCAACGTCCCGGGAAAGCTGGAGGTCCAGCAGGCTCTGGACCAGGCGGCGGCCTGGGGCGTCCGGCCCACGGACGTGGTCTCCATCGCGGAAAAAGAGCACATCTTCACCCATGTCCGCTGGCAGCAGCGGGGCTACACCATCCGGTGCGCCCGGGAGGGGGGGCGCTTTGTCTGGGCGGACCGCCGGCAGGTGGAGGAGGAGCTGGCCCTCCCCACGGCGTTCCGCCAGTTCTGGACGGGATAGGGCGGGGACGCGTCAGAGGAACAGCTCCGGCTCCTTGCGTATGGAGCAGGCTTTCCGGATGGCCAGCCCCGCAGCCGCCGTCAGGAGGCTGTTTATCTGCCGCGCCTGATGCGGACACCGCGCGATGCAGCGCATACAGGAGATACACTTGCCGCGGTCGCAGCGCCCCGCGTCGGCGGCGTCGATGGCGCCGGCGGGGCAGAGCTTGGCGCAGAGGCCGCAGTTGACGCAGTCCTTCCCCGCCTTCGGCGTCAGCGCCGGTCCTCCCGGCTTTTTCACCGGCGGACGGCCCGGAAGCTCCGGCGCCCGCCCCGCCTCGGACCGTGCCAGCTTTTCTTGGATTTGACCGGCGAATGAGGCCAGCGTCGCCCGGTCCCGGGCGTCAGGCCGCCCCGCGGCGTACCGGCGCAGGATGGAGTGCTCTGCAACGGCCGAAACCGCGGCGGTCACGCGGAAGCCGCATTGTCCGGCAATGTCCGCCAGCTCTGCCAGGGTGTCGTCGTATGCCCGGTTTCCGTACACACACAGCAGAACGCATGCGGCGGAATTTCCACGGATGCACCGCAGGCGCTCCGCTGCCAGAGCCGGCACGCGTCCGCCGAATGACGGCACCGCGATCAGCGCGGTGTCGCCGCCAGTCAGGGAACACCTGGCAAAGTCCGCGCCGGCGTCCGTCAGGTCCACGACCCCGTCGGGCGGCCCCCACGCCTGGGCAAGCGCGTCCGCGGCCTTCTGCGTGCCGCCTGTGGGGCTGAAGATCAGTTTGTAAAAGCTCATTGTCCCGCCTCCTGTGTAATAATTAGAATTATACCCATATTGTACAATCCATCCGCCGCCGTGTCAAGATGAACGCCGGCGCATTTTCGCGGCGTCCTGTCGCTGGGAGGGAACGGCCATGCACATCAGCACCAGGTGCTCGATTGCGCTCCATTGTTTGATTTTCATTCAGGAATACGGCGGCAGGAAGCGGGTGACCAGCGAGCTGCTGTCCCTGTCTGCGGGCTGCAATCCCGTCACGATCCGCGGCATCCTGAGCGCCCTGCGGAAGGCAGGGATTCTGTCCGCCGGCTCCGGAGCCGGCGGTGCAGTGCTTGCGTGTCCGCCGGAGCAGGTCAGCCTCTGCCGCGTCTGGATGGCGGTGGAACCGGATATGCTGGCAAAGCTGATCGGGATGCACGGCGCGCCGTCCCCGCTCTGCCCGGTGGGCAGGCATATCCATGCGGTTCTGGACCGCTCCTACGGGAAAATCCGCGGGGACCTGAAAGCGAGCCTGGAGTCCGTGACCCTGGCGGACATCATGGCGGATTACCGCCGCGCGGCGCTGGAATAAGGACCCGCGCGCGTCCTGCGTCTTGCATTTTTCTCCGGAATATCGTATGATAGATCCAGCCGCGCGGCGCGCGGCACGGAATGAATGAAGAGGAGGCCATCTGAATGGAAGAGAATCAAATGTTGCAGGTCACAGTGGACGGCGCGGTGCGCGCCTATCCCCTTGGGACGGCCTATGGCGCCATTGCGGCGGATTTTCAGGACCGGTTTCCCTGCGATATCCTGCTGGTCAACCGGGACGGGAAGCTCTGTGAGCTGCACAAGACCCTGGACCGGGACTGTACGCTGAAAATGGTCACGGCCCAGGACCGGCCCGGCTTCCAGACCTATGAGCGCAGCGCTGTCTTCCTGATGCTCAAGGCCTTTTACGACGTGGCCGGCCCGGAGAACATGGAGCAGGTCTCTGTACAGTACTCCCTGAGCCACGCGCTGTTCTTCCTGGCCAGGGGCTGCTTCACCCTGGACCAGGCGCTGCTGGACCGGGTGGAGGCGCGGATGCGGGCGCTCGCGGACCAGGCGCTGCCCATCGAGAAGCGCTCTTACAGCACCGACGACGCCATCGAGCTGTTCCAGAAGGCCGGGCTGGTCCACAAGGCCCAGCTGTTCCAATACCGGATCAACTCCCATGTCAACGTGTACTCCCTGGACGGCTTTGTGGACTACTTCTATGGCTACATGGCCCCCGACACCAGCTATATCCGCTGCTTCAAGCTGGAGATCTATGAAAACGGCTTTGTCCTGCGCCTGCCCACTCAAAAGGACCCCAACCGGCTGGGCGTGTTCGAGCCGTCCCGGAAGGTGTTCCGGGAGCTGTACGACTCCACCCTGCGGGGCGAGGCCCTCAGCGCTGCCAACGTGGCGGAGCTGAACGAGGCCGTGGCCCAGGGCGGCGCGACGCAGCTGATCCTGGCCCATGAGGCCATGATGGAGAAGAAAATCGGCGACATCGCCGCCGAGATCGCCCGGCGGAAGGATGTGCGGTTTGTCATGATCGCCGGCCCTTCCTCCTCGGGCAAGACCACCTTCTCCCACCGCCTCTCCACGCAGCTGCGGGCCCACGGCCTGCGGCCCCACCCCATCGCCACCGACAACTACTTCAAGAACCGGGAGGATACCCCCCGGGATGAGCACGGCAACTACGACTTCGAGGGCCTCGACGCCATGGACGTGGCGCAGTTCAACGCCGACATGGTCCGGCTTCTGAACGGCGAGACCGTGGATATGCCCGTTTATAACTTCAAGAAGGGCGCCCGGGAGTACAACGGCAGCCTCCTGAAGCTGGGACCGGCGGACGTGCTGGTCATCGAGGGCATCCACTGCCTCAACGACCAGTTTGCCCACTCGCTGCCCAGGGAGAGCAAGTATAAGATTTATATCAGCTGCCTGACCACCCTGAACATCGATGACCACAACCGCATTCCCACCACCGACGCCCGGCTCCTGCGCCGCATTGAGCGGGATGCCCGCACCCGCGGCTACAGCGCCCAGGCGACCATCAAGATGTGGCCCTCGGTCCGGCGGGGGGAGGAGAACAACATCTTCCCCTTCCAGGACAGCGCGGACGTGATTTTCAACTCGGCCCTGATCTACGAGACCGCCCTGCTCAAGCCCTACGTCCAGCCTCTGCTCTTCGGCGTTCCCCGGGACAGCGAGGAGTATCTGGAGGCCAAGCGGCTTTTGAAGTTCCTCAACTACTTCCTCCCCATCCCCGCCGACGACCTCCCCAAGACGTCCCTCCTCCGTGAGTTCATCGGCGGCGGCTGCTATCATGTGTAGGATTTGCGCAGACCAAAGGGACTGAACTGAATGGGCGGCGCCCATCAGACCGTGTGCAGCCAGAATTGCTTTCGGAAACGGCGTAGCTGGGCTATGCCGTTTCCTTGCGCTGCAGGTCTCCGTGAAAGATGCGAGAAGTATTCCCGGAAAGTCAAAGCGGTCGTGTCAAGAGAAAGGCGCAAATTTGTTTACAGGCTCTGGTTGAATGAAGTCAGCCAGCAATAGAGGCGTCATCCAAAGCGGCCTTCCAGTGCTTCATATATTCATGTACTTCTTGTTGCCTCACGGAGTGCCAGCTATATGGCGGAGCCTGGCGCAGAGCAGCATGAGGGCATAGCTGCCGTCCGGGAAGGCACCCACCACCCTGGTGCGGCGGCGAATCTCCCGGTTGAGCCGTTCCATGACATTGTTGGTGCGGATGCTCACGTTTGCTCAGTATGCCTTGACGATGCCGCAGCCCCCGTCAAACCCCATCTCCCGCAGCTTCTCCAGTATTCGCAGTGCCGAATACGGCGCTGCCTCCAGCCACTCATCCACGCTCTGCTTGTACGGGTCCCGCTTTGCTGGCTTGGATTCGCTTGTGCTCCTTTCATTTCCTGACTCCCTTTCCGGGCTCTTTTTCGCCCGATTGCGAGTCTATCTTTTTTTGCCTCCTATGCCACAAAACTATATTTTTTCCTCGGCGTTTTCTTACATTTTATCACTGGCGCTGACAGCAAAACGTTTCGAGTTTTGAAAAGAAACGGCGGTGAAGGGGCGGAGCTATGGGAGGCAAAGGGGGGCTGAGGTGGAGTTGAACGGCTGAACGGCGTGACTTTTTTATTTAGAAGCGCGAATCGTTTCGCGATGAGGAAGGGAGAACGAACATGAAAAAAAGAAGTATTGCATTCCTGCTGACCATTGCCATGATCGTTTCGCTGATCCCGGTCAGTCTGGCAGCGGATGCCCCGGCGGGCGTACAGCTGGTCCTGGAGGACGACGGACCACTGAAGCAGGGTGAATCGAAACGGCTTCTGATTCTGGGAAACGACTTCCCGGTGGATGATATCCAATATACAGTTGCCGAGGAGAATCGTGACAAGATCGAGATTGACAGGGACGGAAATGTTCGCGTCAAGGACGATTATGCGGTGCAGGATGGCGATACCGTAGAGGTGACTGCAAGCATCCAGTATTACGATGGCGATGACGTTCTGTTTTATGAGAATTTCGAGCCGAAAGCCCCCGACGTTGCCGGCGATCTGACGGAAATCTCAGAATACGGCCGGTTCGAGCACAACGACTGGGGCGCGGATGGCTGTGATTATACAGAACGGGCGTACACCATTACAGATACCAACGCTGCCGAGGGCGGTCAGGCGTCCCGGACCGGGCGTTACGGCGTCACCCAGCGCGACAGTAAAAATTCCGGATTGAGCGCCGCTTATACGGAGTTGGATGCGCCGTAGGCAGGTACCTTTACTTTCTGGTACTATGACGCGGGCAACACCCCCGGCAGCAGCGATACTTTCTATGCCGGCACTCCGGATGTACCGTCTGCACCGGTTGGCACCTGCGTTGTGGGAATCAATGGCAGCGGTGATTCTTATCGCTACCGCGGCACTTCCTCCACGTGGACAACGCTGAATACCAACGGGACCAGAAGCCAGGGGTGGCACAAATTTGAGTTCCGGGTGGACGGTGCAGAGGGGACCACCCTGTGGATCGACGGTAAGCAGACAGATTTTTCCCATTCGGCGAAAAAAGAGATCAAGGCAGTTACGCTAGGAACCAACTGGGCCGGAAACGCGACCACTACGCGGCGCACGCACTTTATCGACGATATGTACGCCGTGAAAGCTGGTGCGGAATTGAAGGAAGCGGACATCCGTACGACCATTTCACTCAAGGCCCCGGACCCGCAGCTGATTTCGGCGGTTCCTGACTCGTCGCTCACCGCGGCGGGCGGCGAGGTTACGCTGGATTTGAGCGGCCTGGGCCTGACGGGCAAAGCCATCACGGCGACGGTGAACAATCAAACGTTTGACGCTGTGGTCCAGTCTGCAACAGAAGCGCAGGTGAAGGTACAGCTGCCGGAGAATGACACGGAGTACGACAAAGCCTACGCCGTCACATTCACGCTGGACGGTACGCTGGCGGAATTGTCGGTCAGGCTGACCGTTCCGGCGGGCAGAGATGTTTCCGCCAAGCTGTGGCTGCAGTATGCATCTCCCGCTCCGGCGGACGGCATCAACGGCTATGGAAGCGGCAGCGCCGGCTACAGGAACTGGCAGAACTGGACGCTGCCCATCGGCAACGGCTATCAGGGCGCGAACCTCTATGGTATGGTGGACCGGGATCTGATGCAGATCAGCGAGGAGAGCCTCTGGCTCGGCGGCTTCCAGACCGAAGGGAAGGAAACCTATTCGGATCTCGCGGCCATCGGCGCGGCCAACAAAAAAGGCGACTATCCCGACGAAAAGGGCTCGGAGTTCTACCGGAATGCGCGGGAGGCCGCGCTCCAGGCAACCGGCGCCACGACGCCGCCGAACAACTCGGGCATCAACCAATGGGTGAAGCAGCTCTTCCCCGCGGGCCGCGCGCCGCTGGGTGATTATCAGAGCTTTGCCGAGGTATTTTATGAGTTTCAGCACGATGGAAAGACCATCTCCCACAGCGACACGGATCACTACCGGCGCTGGCTGGACATTGAAAACGCGGTAAGCGGCGTTTCTTACGATTATGCGGGCGTTCACTACACCCGCGAGGCCTTCGCCAGCTATCCCGCCCGCGTGATTGTCAGCCGGGTCGCGGCGGATCAGGACGGGCAGGTTCACTTTACCCTGAATCCCACCGTGCCGCACGCCAATACAAAAGAGGATGTCTCTGTGACTGCGGACGCCGACACAAAGACCATCACCATGCGCGGTACGCTGAAGCAGAACGGCCTGCGGTTTGCTGCCAGGTTCCGGATCATTACCGACGGTACTGTGACAGCCGGCACGAGCAGCCGGGGAAACAGCACCGTGTCCGGCGATGCGGACGGCATGGAGAACGGCACCCTGACGGTGGACGGAGCCAGCGAGGCTGTGGTCATCATGTCCCTGGGCACCGACTACGTCAACGACTATGACAAGCGCTACCGCACCGGCGAGGACCCCATGACCGCCGTGGCGGAACGGCTGGACAATGCCGCGGCCAAGGGATACGAGGCCCTGCGGAGCGAGCACATCGAAGACTATCAGAGTATTTTCAGCAATGTAACGCTGGATCTGGGCGGCGAGGCGACCAATCGGGAGACCGACAAGCTCCTCAGCGACTACCGCGCCGACAACAACATCACCTCCCAGCGGCCGGCGGCGCTGCGATATCTGGAGGAGCTTTACTTCCAGTATGGCCGCTACCTGCTGATCTCCAGCTCCCGGCAGGGAACGCTGCCGGCGAACCTCCAGGGCGTCTGGAACCGGGAGTATGACCCCATGTGGCAGAGCGACTACCATCTGAACATCAATCTGCAGATGAACTACTGGCCCGCCAACAATACCAATATGCAGGAGACCCTGTACGCCCTGGTGGACTACATGGACAGCCTGCGCAAGCCCGGACGCGAGATCGCCTACCGCGTTTACGGCGTGGGCGACGGCGACCCGGATACAGAAACCGGCTGGGTGGCGCACGTTTCCAGCAACCCCTTCGGATTTGCCGGCTTCCATAATACGATAGCCGGGGACGACGGCGGTTATCCCCAGTATTCCCCGGAAAGCGCCATGTGGATGATGCAGAACATTTACAATATGTATCAGTATTATCCCGACGAGGCGTACCTGCGCGGTCATATCTATCCCATCATGAAGGAGGCCGCGCTGTTCTACTCCGACCCCGAGGTTCTGGTGGAGGACCCGGCATCCGGCCGTATGGTCATGTCGCCCACCTATTCCTCGGAGCACGGCCCGATGTGGGGCGGCGATACCTTCCAGCAGCAGCTCCTGTGGCAGCTGTTTTCAGATGTGGTTGAGGCGTCTGAGATCCTGAACGTGGACGCGGATTTCCGCGCAGCGCTGAAGGCGCTGCTGCCCAAGCTCAGCGCCGAGGGAGACGAGGGGCCTGTACCGATTGGGGAAACCAGCGGCAAGGGCGCCAACAATCAGACTGCGCCCGGCGTGAAGGAGTGGTGGTGGGAGACCGGCTACATCCAGACCGCCAGCGGCAGCGTGCCGACCGCGGACGCCGCCCATCGCCACCTGTCCCATCTGGTGGGCCTGTTCCCCGGCAATCTGATCACCAAGGATACCGAGGAGTGGATGGAGGCTGCCATTGGCTCCCTGACCGCGCGCGGCGACGCCGCCACCGGCTGGAGCCGCGGCATGAAAACCAACCTGTGGGCCCGCACTGGCGACGGCAACCACGCCTACAAGATCTTTGACGGCCTGATTGCCGACGCGACGCTCAATAACCTTTGGGATTACCACACCGGCCCCTATTTCCAGATTGACGGCAATCTGGGCGGCACCGCGGGCATGATCGAAATGCTGATGCAGAGCCATGCCGGTTACATCGAGCCGCTTCCGGCTTTGCCGGATGCCTGGCCCGGCGGCAAGGTCACGGGTGTCACCATGCGCGGCGGCTTTACGGTCGATATGACTTGGGAGGATCACTGCGTCACTGATATGACCATTACCTCTACAGCGGGTCAGCCATGCACCGTCAAGTATCTGAATGCCGATGGCGACGCGCAGTTCGTGATGGTCACCTGTGACGGCGTACCGGTGAGAGTGACCGCCGAAAAGAACGGCGCGGCTACCTTCCAAACTGTGAAGGGCGGCGTATACAGCGTCAGCTTTGCAGATCCCAGCACGTTTGTGGCCGTGACCGGCGTGAGCCTGCAGCGGCACACGATTGTGCTGCGGCCCGGCGCGGATACGCAGATGGAGCCGTATTTCGAGCCGGTCGACGCCACCAATCAGAATGTGACCTGGACCTCCTCCGACGAGACGGTGGCCACGGTCAGCGAGACCGGACTGGTAC
>JAAWBZ010000223.1 GCA_022792945.1 Oscillospiraceae bacterium
CAGGTTGTCCATTTCCACAAACTTGCTGACGAAGCAGAAGCCGCGGGACATGGCTGAGAGCTTTTGCAGGTCCGCCCGGGTCTCCACCGCCGGCGTCATGGACGCGAAGGCCAGATCCACGGACTTTTCCCAGCCCCGCGCGGCCAGGCCGACCTCCGCCCAGTCGCAGACGGCGAACTCCGCCGAAACCCCGGCGGACGCCAGGTTTTCCTTTGTATACGCCATCATATGGTCGGCAATGTCCAGCAGCAGCAGCCCGCAGCCAAGCCCGGCGAACCGTATCGCGTACTTTCCTGCGCCGCACCCAATGTCTGCCACATAGCAGCCGGGCCGCAGTGCGCCCGCATCCCACAGGAATTCCATCAGCCGGTCCGGGTAACCGCCGTTTTCCTCCCGGACGGTCGCCTGATAATGCGCCGCCGCCCGGTTCCACCTTTCCTTGACCTCTTCGTCCACGCACAGCCCTCCCTGATATATGCTTCCCTGATATGTTACCAAAAAGAACGCCCGAGCGGAAGCCTCCCTGGGGGATAAAATTTTGTAAGGCATGGAGCAGGCTTTTTCACCGCAAAACAAGAAAGTCTTTCGTAAAGTTTTGGGCTTTGCGAAAGGCTCCTATGATATAAATGAAAAAATCCAATGTGATGAATTGGATAAAAAAAGAGCGCCCGGAGGAAGAGTGACCAGGAATCCGCAGTCGGACCAAGACTTGTGGAGCTGGATGAGCCGTACTGGTTTCTGAAGTGCAAACCCAGGACTAAAACTCGGGAAGATGTTTGCATTATGACGATAGTAAGCCGAAAACCACGGAAAATCGTGGGGCATATTGTAAGTTGGGATAAGACGTCCAGGACGATCCAACGAATGGTAGACGCGGCTCCCGAGGCGGAAGTATGCTGCACAGACGGGTACAGCGGGTACCTGGATGTGGTCTTTCCGGGGAAACATATCTTGAACATTCACAACAAAAATGACACCTTCACGGTGGAAGGCGTCAATGCGGATTTGCGCCATTATATCCCGGCCCTGGCCCGGCGGAGCAGGTGTTTTCCGAGAAAGCTGGAGAATCTCCAGGCGGTCCTCGCTGTCTTCGCTCATGCTTATAATCGTTTTGGACAGCGGCAGAACCGCTATCGCTCCTGCTATTCTGGAACCTCTGTTCCCTTTTCCCTCTTTGATTACTTTTTACTCTCCTTTTGGACACTCCGTCAATTTATAATCGCTTGCAAAATCAAAAATCCAGTGATATAATGTCTCTTGTCAAATGAACAGGGGAGCTTGTGTGACAGGCTGAGAGGAAGGTAGACCTTCGACCCTTACACCTGATGCGGATAATGCCGCCGGAGGAAGTTACAGAGGAATTTGTGCTTTTCAGGGGGCATCCGGTTGGGATGTCCCCTGTTTTTGTCTGCGGGAAAGGATGTGATACCGGCAACTGCAGCGCCCCTGCGGCGGGTTGAGGGGGAGCGCCCTGGACCTTGTATGACAGCGATGGGAAGCCGTGTTCCGGCGTGAGAGGAGGCCAGTGAGCCTCGACCGAACGTTTCCAACCGGGCGGATCCGCCCGCCTAGAACAGGGAAAGCGCCGCCGTGCAGGGACGTTTTCTCCCGGCTCAAAGGAGTAAAAGCTATGTTTGAAACAATTTTTGAGAATGTCAGGCAGAAATCCCCCCTGATCCACAATATCACCAACTATGTCACCGTCAACGACTGCGCCAATATGCTGCTGGCCTGCGGCGGCTCGCCCATTATGGCGGACGAGCTGGAGGATGCCGTGGAGATCACCGCCATCTGCGGCGGGCTGAACATCAACATCGGCACCCTGAACCACCGCACCATTCCCGCCATGTTCGCCGCCGGGAAGCGGGCCAACGAGCTGGGCCATCCCGTGGTGCTGGACCCGGTGGGCGCGGGGGCCTCCGCCC
>JAAWBZ010000041.1 GCA_022792945.1 Oscillospiraceae bacterium
AGCTGGCCAGATGGAAAGCCAGACAATATCCCCAGCTCTTTCGCCCACCATATTTTGCCCCTGTTTTTATTTCCCTGCTTTTGCGGTCTGCCTGGAAATTTCCAGGCAGACCTCTTTTCGACAGGCTGAACGGTGCATGGAGGAAACCTCCATGCACCGTTTTTTATTTTTACATTTTGCATCAACGGGCTTTCGGATGAAACTTGTGATAGACCGATTTCAGATTCTGCTTGACCAGCTGCGCGTAGACCTGGGTGGAGGAAATATCACTGTGGCCCAGCATCTCCTGGATGGAGCGCAGGTCCGCGCCGTTCTCCAGCAAATGGGCGGCGAAGCTGTGGCGCAGGGTGTGGGGCGTAATGTCCTTCTCGATCTGGGCTTTTTCCTGGTAGTACTTGATGATCTTCCAGAAGCCCTGGCGGGACATACGCTCACCGCTGAGGTTGACAAACAGCGACGTCTCCCGCGGGTCGGCAATGAGCTTGGTACGGATATCGCCGATGTAGTCGCCCAAGGCCTTGACCGCCGCCGGATAGAGCGGAATGATTCGCATCTTGTCGCTGCCCACGCACTTGATGAAGCTGCCGGCCAGATTCACGTCAGACACGTCCAGCGAGACCAGTTCCGTCACCCGGATACCGGTGGCATAGAGCAACTCCAGCATGGCCTTGTCGCGGTAGCCCTTCATATCGGTGCACTTAGGCTGGTCCAGCAGCAGCTCCACCTCTTTGCCGGTGAGGATCTGCGGGAGCTTTTTCTCCGCCTTTTCCACATGGATATCATGGACCGGATTGACGTCGCGCGCCCCGGAGGCCACCGCAAACTGGTAAAAGCTTTTCAGCGAAGCCAGCACACGGGAGATGGTCGCCGGTGACTTGCCGCGCTCACTCAGCCACTGGGTATAGTCCACAATCGTGTCGCGGTCGGCGCCCAGCACGTCCGCATGCGCCGCCGTATTCAGATACGATACATACTGATGAACATCCCGCATATAGGACGCGATGGTGTTCTGCGAGGCCCTTTTCACGTGGATCAGATGGTCCTCATATCCGTCGATCACATTCATCATAGCCGCGTTTCCTTTTCTCCAGGTAAAATTAAAATCGGGCAAACAGCGCCGTTTCCAGCCAGACTGCCAGCAGCAGATACACCAGCGCCAAGACCGCCGGCCAGCTGAGCACACGCCCTTTTGCGGCGGTGCACTGACAGGAGAACATATAAAACGCCGGCAGCAGCAGCATTGCGTGGAGCGCAACAGACAACACCGCCGCGTGCAGGCCGGCCTGCTGGTGGAGCACATAGAGCACACCGAATACGTAGGCTGTGCTGAACGCCTTCACCCAGGTCAACACCGCAATGAAAAACCGGCTGCCAGGAAGCTGCGAAAGCAGCACTGTTACAAGAAAAAAAGAAGCTGTGGAGAAAAAGAGCGGCCAAGCCGCCAGCCGCCCATCGGGGCAGACACTGCCGCACAGAGCCAACAGAGGCTCGTCCATGACGGCGCAGGAAAAACGCGCGGCCAAAACACCGCACAGCGTACCGGCCCCAAACACGGCCAGCCAGCTGTAAAAAAAGGAATCGGATCGCAACGCGTCTGCATCGGCAAACATGGCTCTGATGCTCATCTTATGTCCCTCCGTTGGAGCCTGTGCGCTCCGGACAGGAACGATGCGCTGCGATGACCGGAATATTATTTCTACCATTTCTGGAATCATCTGATGAGTATACTATAATGCAAAAGCGTTGAAATTTCAAGGCCTCATCCCACATTTCAATAAATTTGTTAATTATGCCGATATATTATGTAAACAATATTATGTAAACTTAGAAACTAGATGGATATTTTATCTTATCAAAGTGTGCAAATCTCTCTATATCTGGTGTAAAAATGCGGAATTTAATCCAAAATATTGAAATGCAAGATATCCTGCATTTTGACTTGGAGGCACTTTTCGGTCTCCCGCACTCAAAAATGCAGGAAATCTTGCACAAAGTTACCGCCTCCGTCGGGGCTGTTTCGAGCGCACCACCCCCGCCAGAATCGCGCCCAGCAGCGCCGCGCCTACTACGGCCCAGTTGCCGAAGGGCGCCTCCGGCCAGAAGATCAGCTTGCACAGCAGCATCAGTGCCAGCAGCGCGGTCATGTGCAGCAGGGCCACCGGCATGGGCTTTTTCCGCACTGCCCCGATGATAGGCATCGGTCCCAAAAACGCCGCTAGCAGCACCGCCGCTGCCGAGACCGCCCACGCGGCGCCCTCCGGGATGCTCCCCCTGAGGATCAGTATGCTGCCCAGCGCTGGGACTGCCAGCAGCAGCAGCAGCGACAAGCAGCCTCCCATCACAATGCCTCGGGTCTGCGGATTTCCTTGCTTGTTCCAGGTTTGCTTTGGCATCAGCGACACTCCCCTTCTTGGATTTGTACAAGCATATGTGCAAAAAATCAGCGGTATGACTGACGTCATACCGCTGATTTCAAGATTCTTACTTTTTGCTCTTCTTGGCACGCATAGCCGCGCGAGCCTCCTCGCGCTCCTTGGCGGCGGCCTTTTCCGCGGTCTCGTTGCTGGAGACTGACCACTTGGTCAGCTCCATACGGACGCGGTCCGCGCTGGTCTCGATGACAATGTTGTCGTCCTTTACATGCACGATCTCCCCGACGATGCCGCCGATGGTGATGATCTTATCGCCGACCTTCAGCGCGTCGCGCATGGCCTGCATGGCCTTTTTCTTCTTGCTCTCCGGGCGGATCATGAAGAAATAAAACACCAGGATCAGTACGGCAAACATGATAATGGTTGATGTGGTCTCTGGATTCATTGATTGAGCCTCCGTTCAGATATTACGGCTATTATACCGGTTCCCAGGACAAGTTTCAAGTGGAAACCTAAATTTTTTGGGACAATTTCTCAGAATATTCCGCCCGGAAGGCGTCAAACTGCCCAGCGTCCAGCGCTTCGCGGATTCTCGCGGCCAGCTGATTGTAAAAATAAAGGTTGTGCATCACCGAAAGACGCATAGCCAGCATCTCCCCGGCCTTGAACAGGTGGTGGAGGTACGCCCGGGAATAACGGCGGCACACCGGGCAGTCGCACTTGGAATCGATGGAACGGTCATCCCGTTCGTACTTGGCGTTTTTCAGGTTGCGCGCGCCGTCCCAGGTGAAGAGCTTTGCGTGGCGGGCGTTGCGGGCGGGCATGACGCAGTCGAAGAAGTCCACGCCCCGGGCTACACCCTCGATGATGTTGGAGGGCGTCCCGACGCCCATGAGGTACCGCGGCTTGTCCGCCGGCATCCAGGGGCCAAGGGCATCCAGGATGCGGTACATCACCTCCGTCGGCTCTCCCACGGCCAAGCCGCCGATGCCGTAACCGGCCAGGTCCAGCTTGGCGATCTCCCGCATGTGCCACACACGCAGGTCATCGTAGGTGCCGCCCTGGTTGATGCCGAAGAGTACCTGTCCGGGGTTCACCGCGCCGGGCAAGCGGCTGCACCGGTCCAGCTCCGCCTTGCAGCGTACCAGCCAGCGGTAGGTCCGCTCGCAGGAGGCCTTGACGTAGTCGTAGGGCGCCGGGTTCTGTACACACTCGTCAAAGGCCATGGCTATGTCCGAGCCCAGGTTGGACTGAATCTGCATACTCTCCTCCGGCCCCATGAAAATCTTGCGGCCGTCGATGTGGGAGGCAAAATAGACGCCCTCCTCCCTGATTTTCCGCAGGCTGGCCAGGGAGAACACCTGAAAACCGCCGGAGTCCGTCAGGATCGGACCGTCCCAGGTCATGAACCGATGGAGTCCGCCCAGAGTCCGGACAACCTCGTCGCCGGGGCGCAGGTGCAGGTGGTAGGTGTTGGACAGCTCGATCTGACAGCCGATTTCCCGGAGGTCCCTGGCACTCAGCGCGCCCTTGATGGCCCCCTGGGTGCCCACGTTCATAAAGACCGGCGTCTGGACCGTCCCGTGTGGGCAGGTGAACACGCCGCGGCGAGCGCGGCCCTGGGTTTTCAGAATTTGAAACACAACCGATTCTCCTAACTTCCTTTTTTCTCTATTATACAGACTGCCGCGCTGCATTGCAACGCATAAAACGCCGCGACGAGGAAGCCTCCCCTCCCCTGCCGCGGCGTTTTATAGTATACTCTACTTCCACTGGCAGGGCTGAGGCTCACGCCAGCAGGTCCAGAAATTCCGATTCACTGAGCACCGGGATGCCCAGAGTTTCCGCCTTGCGCAGCTTGGAGCCGGCGTTCTCGCCGGCCACCACATAGGAGGTCTTTTTGGACACCGACCCGGCTGCCTTGCCGCCGAAGGCCTCGATCCTCTCCGTGGCCGCCTCGCGGGTGAACAGGCTCAGCGCGCCGGTGAGGACGAAGGTCATCCCCGCAAACCGCCGGTCGGTAACGACGGCGCGGCTCTCAAAGTTGACGCCCGCAGCCCGCAGGCGCTCGATCATATGCTGGGACTGATCACTCTGAAACCACGCGGCGAGGCTCTCGGCGGTGATCGCGCCGATATCGCGGACCTCCGTCAGCTCCTCGGCGGTGGCCGCCATCAGGCGGTCCAGGCTGCCGAAGGTGGACGCCAGGATCTTCCCTGCCTTGGCTCCCACCTGCCGGATGCCGAAAGCAAAGATCAGACGGCTGAGGTCGTTCTCCTTGCTGGCCTCAATGGCGTCCATCAGGTTTTGTGTGGACTGCTTCCCCATGCGATCCAGCTGCTCCACCTGTCCGGCGTCGAGATAGTAGAGGTCCGCCGGGGATTTGACCAGGCCGTGATCAATGAGCTGCTGCACGATGGCGCTGCCGAGGCCGTCGATGTTCATGGCGTCCCGGGAGACGAAGTGGGCGATGTTCCGCGACAGCTGGGCCGGACACTCCGCCCCAGTGCAGCGCAGGGCCGCGCCATCCTCGTCCCGCGCCACGGCGCTGCCGCACACCGGACAGCGGTCGGGCAGCAAATACGGGACCGTGCCCGTCGGACGCTTTTCCGGCACCACCTCCAGGATTTCCGGGATGATCTCCCCCGCCTTGCGGATGCGCACGGTGTCGCCGATGCGCACATCCTTGCTGGTGATCAGGTCCTGATTGTGGAGCGTGGCGCTGGTGACAGTGGTACCGGCCAGCCGGACAGGACGGACCATGGCCTTGGGCGTCAGCACGCCGGTGCGCCCCACCTGGACCACGATGTCCTCCACCACGGTCTCCTTGATTTCCGGCGGGTATTTGTAAGCCGCCGCCCACCGGGGGAACTTGGCGGTGGAACCCATGGCGGCGCGCAGGGACAGGCTGTCCACCTTGACCACTGCGCCGTCGATGTCGTAGCTGAGCGCGTACCGCTTCTGATTGATGGCCTCCACCTGGGCCTGCACCTGCTCTTCGGTCTCACAGAGGGCGTAGGGAATTACCTTGAAGCGCTTTTCCCGCAGATACTCCAGGGTCTCGGTGTGGGTTTCGAAGGACACGCCCTCGGCCAGCTGTAAGTTGAACACTAAAATATCCAGCTGCCGCGCCGCGGCGATCTTCGGGTCCAGCTGCCGGAGCGAGCCGGCAGCGGCGTTGCGCGGATTGGCGAACAGGTTCTCCCCCGCCGCCTCCCGCTGCCGGTTCAGCGCCTCGAAGACGCCCCGGGGCATGAACACCTCGCCCCGGACGATGAGCCGTGTCGGGGCGTTCTCGATGGTCATGGGAATGGAGCGGATGGTTTTCAGATTCTCGGTCACATCCTCACCGATCACCCCGTCGCCCCGGGTGGCGCCCCGTACAAAACGGCCGTCCGCGTATTCCAGCGCCACTGACAGCCCGTCCACCTTCGGCTCCACGGTACAGCGCACCGCCGGCGCGCTCTCGCGGATACGCTGGTCAAATTCCGCCAGCTCCGCCATGGAAAAGACGTCCTGTAAGCTCTCCAGCGGCACCTCGTGCTGTACCTTCTCAAACTTCTCCAGCGCCGCGCCGCCCACCCGCCGGGTGGGCGACAGGGGCGAGGCCCATTCCGGATGCTCCGCCTCCAGCTCCTCCAGGCGGCGGAGCATCTGGTCATATTCATCGTCCGCGATCTCGGGCTGGTCCAGCACATAGTAGAGATGGTTGTGCCGTTCCAGCTCCTGCGTCAGGCGGGTGATTTCCTCCCTTGGTTCCATGGTCAAATATCCTCTTTCGTTGGTCGTTAAGTCGTCAGCCCCGACGGGTCCACCGACAGATAGCTGTTGGGCACGGTCCCGACGATCACCGTCTCCGCCACCACCACCTGGGACGACGTCTCCACCAGCCGGGTTCCGGCGGGGGTGACGATGGTCATCTGAATGGAGATGTTCATGACGATCTGGTGCAGCGTCTGGTTGATGCCGGCCTGATAGAACTGATTTTCAAACCCGGCGTCCGACGAGCGCACCGCCAGCACCCGTACCGGTAGGTACGGCCCGTGACCGGAGAACAGCTCCGGAGCCACCAGGTTCCCAAGTGGGACGCCGATCTGCTCCACATTGAGATTCATGATCTCCTCGTTGACCGTGTCCAGGATCTGGGTTTTGAGCCGGTTGATCTCACTGATGTTGGTCTTGAGGGCGGTGACGTTGCCATCGCCGTCCTTTTCCAGCAGCACCATGCTGGAATAGTCCACCGCGCCCTGCCGGATCTGCCTGTCAATGGCGTCGTTGATGAGATTGGATGTCTTGTTGGTGACCTGCGTCACCGCCATCTCCTCCGCCAGCGGGAACAGCCGCATCCGGATTAGCAGCATTGCCGCAGCCGCCGCAGCCAGCACCAGCAGCAGCACAATCTGTACACGCTGTACACGGCCGCGTTTTTTTCGACGCATATGCACCACCTCACTGATATGTATGTATCAGCGAGGCGGTCCATGCCTCAAAGCCTGGTCATATGCGCGCTGGCAGTCCGGGCCATGACGCGCTTAGTGCCGATATCGTCAAAGGCGATCTCCAACAGCGCGTCGTTGCCCATGGGCAGCACCGACAGGATCATCCCCCGGCCGAAGGCCGTGTGGCGCACCATATCGCCCTTCTGGAAAGCGGGCACCGCCGCCGGCGCGGAGGTGAACGCGGAATACGTCTTTTTCGGCGTGCGCTGGGCCTGCGGCGGGACCGGCGGGCGGGCCTTGCGGCCGGCGAGGCAGTCGGCAGGAATCTCCTCCAGGAAGCGCGAGGGACGGTTGACCGATGTGCGGCCGTAGAGCATCCGCTGCCGGGCGTAGGAGAGGCACAGCCGCTCCTTGGCCCGGGTGATTGCCACATAGCACAGCCGGCGCTCCTCCTCCATCTCCTCCGGCTCACCAATGGCGCGGCTGCCAGGGAACAGGCCCTCCTCCAGCCCCACCAGAAAGACGTTGGGGAATTCCAGCCCCTTGGCTGCGTGCATGGTCATCATTACCACCGCGTCGGCCTCTTGGTCGTATTGTTCAATGTCCGTATAGAGGGCGATCTCCTCTAAAAAGCCGCTGAGGGTAGGTTCGTCGCTGTTCTCCACATAGCCGATAATACTGGATTTCAGCTCCCGCACGTTCTCAGCCCGGGTGCGGCTTTCCACATCGTCCTTGGCCTCCAGCATAGCCAGATATCCGGTGCGCTGGAGCACCTCCTCATAGAATTCTGGCAGGGACAGTGTCTCCAGCAGCGCGTCGCACTCCTCGATCAGCTTCGTAAAAGCCGCGAGCTTCGCCGCGGCGCGCTCCAGGGCCGGATATGTCCTGGCGTCGGAGATCACGTCGTACAGCGCCATGCCAGATGCCTCGGAGAGCCGCGCGGCCATCTCCACCGTCTTGGCCCCGATGCCCCGGGGCGGCGTGTTGATGATCCGCCGCAGGCGCAGGTCGTCCGCCCGGTGGCTGATGACCGCCAGATACGCCAGCATGTCCTTCACCTCGGCCCGGTCAAAGAAGCGTGTGCCGCCGATGATGCGGTATGGAATCCCACCGCGCTTGAAGGCGCGCTCCATGGCGTTGGACTGGGCATTGGTCCGGTAGAGCACCGCGTGGTTCCGGAAGCCCTTCCCCTGGGACCAGGCGATGATGCGCCCGGCCACGAAGTCCGCCTCGTCGGACTCACTGAACGCCTCATAGACCTGGATGCGGTCGCCATCCCGGTTGTCGGTCCAGAGCTTTTTGCCCTTGCGTCCCTGGTTGTTGGCGATGACGGCGTTGGCCGCGGTCAGGATAGACTTGGTGGAGCGATAGTTCTGCTCCAGGCGGATGACCTTTGCGCCGCGATACTGCTTTTCAAAGCTCAGAATGTTCTCAATGGTTGCGCCCCGGAAGCGATAGATGCTCTGATCGTCGTCGCCCACCACACAGATATTCTCGTAGCCGTCCGAGAGCAGCCGCGCCAGCAGAAACTGGAGATGGTTGGTGTCCTGGTACTCGTCAATGAGCACATAGCGGAACTTCCGCTGGTAGAACTCGCGCACATCATCGTACTCCTGGAGCAGGCGCACCGTCAGCAGGATGATGTCGTCAAAATCCAGGGCGTCCGCCGCCTTAAGCCGCTTCTGATACTCGCCGTAGAGCTTGGCGATGCGCTCCATGCGGTAGTCCCCAGAGCCCCGGGCCGCGACGACGAAAGCGTCGGGCGACTGAAGGCTGTCCTTGGCTCTGGAAATGAGGCTCAGGCACAGCCGCGGCGGAAACACCTTTTCGTCAAGGCCCATATCCCGAAGGATGTCCTTCATCACCCGTTCCGAGTCGGCGCTGTCGTAGATGGTAAAGCTGCGGGAGTAGCCCAGCCGCTCGATCTCACGCCGCAGGATGCGGCAGCACGCCGAGTGGAACGTCATGGCCCAAACGTCCAGCGCCTCCGGCCCCAGCATGGCCTCCAGCCGGTCCTTGAGCTGGCCCGCCGCCTTGTTGGTGAAGGTAATGGCGATGATGTTCCAGGGCGCCGGCGGATGCCACGCGCAGAGCGCGTCGGCTCTGGCCCGCTGAGCCTCGTCCGGATTTTGAGCATACTGCTCGAGAAAGACCGTGTCCGCCTCGGTGAGGTCCTCCGGGACTTCCTCCGTGGAGGCGCCGCCGCCGTAGCGCAAAAGGTTGGCGATCCGGTGGATCAGCACCGTGGTTTTGCCAGACCCGGCGCCGGCCAGCAGCAGCAGCGGCCCCTCTGTGGTGAGGACCGCCTCGCGCTGCTGCGGATTCAAATGGGCAAATTGGGCGGCGATCACGGCGCGCCGCGCCGCGAGAAACCGCGCTTCCAGTGCTTGTAACATGGCTTCACCTGTCATTATTTTGATGATTCTATTTTAATACATTTTGAACCATTTGTCGACAGGGAACCTCAGATATATTTTCGCAGCTCCTGGAGCGCTTTCTTCTCGATCCGGGAGACCTGCACCTGGGAGACGCCTAAAATTTTGGCGGTCTTGTCCTGGGTCAGCCCCCGGAAGAACCGCAGGTCAATCACCAGCCGCTCCCGCTCCTGCAAGCGCCCGATGGCCTCCCGCAGGGCGATGCGCTCGATGAGCTGCTCCTCCTGGCTGCCGTCGGTGAGCACGGCCTCCAGGGTGAAGCCCTCCTCCCCGGTCTCCCGGTGGATGGACTCAGCCGAGGCGGTGGCGGTCTCCGCCGCGGCGATCTCCTCGACGGTCAGTCCGGTGGCCTCGGAGAGCTCGGAGACCGTCGGCTCCCGGCCCAGCTGGCCGGTGAGCTTCTGGCGGGTGATCTTGATGGAGGCAGCGCGCTCCTTGAGGCTCCGGCTGACCTTCACGGCCCCGTCGTCTCGGAGGAAGCGGCGGATCTCCCCCGCGATCTTGGGTACCGCATAGGTGGAAAACTGCGTACCGTAGGCTGTGTCAAACCCGGCGATGGCCTTGAGAAAGCCCACGCACCCCAGCTGATAGAGATCATCCGGGTCCACGCCCCGGCCAAAGTACCGCCGGGCGATGGACCAGATGAGGCCTGAGTTTTCCACCACCAGCTGCTCGCCCGCCTCGCGGTCTCCCTGCTGCGAGCGCTGGATCAGTTCCACCAGACAGCCGCTCAAGGCTTCTCTCCCCGCCGGACGATTTTCCGCTTCATATGTACCGTGGTCCCCTTCCCCGGCAGAGAGGTCACCTTCAGCTCGTGCATAAAGCTCTCCATGATGGTGAAGCCCATGCCCGAGCGCTCCGCGCCGCCGGTGGTGTACATGGGTGTCCGGGCCTGCTCCACGTTCTCAATGCCCCGCCCGCGGTCGCGGATGATCAAGTCCAGGACGTTCCCCGGCAACAGCCGTGCCCGGAGGGTGATGGTGCCCAGCTGGTCGGGATAGGCGTGGACGATGCAGTTGGTCACGGCCTCAGAGACGGCGGTCTTGATGTCCCCCAGCTCGTCCAGGGTGGGGTCCAGCTGCGCGGCAAAGCAGGCCACCGCGGATCGGGCGAAGCTCTCGTTGACGGATTTGCTGGGGAAGCTCAGCTGCATTTGGTTCTCGTATTTCATCTTGTGGCTCCTTTCACTTCATATCGCCGATGGGCGTGATCCGTTCGATGCCCGCGGCCTGCAAAACCTTCATAGGCTGGGCGGGGACGTTTTGCAGCTTCAACCGTCCGTCCAGCTCCCGCATCCGGCGCACGGTGTTGATGACGATGGCAATGCCGCTGGAGTCCATGAAGGTCACATCCCGGAAGTCGAGAATGCAGGTGGACGGCAGGTAGAGGTCGATCTTTTTGCCCACGGTCTGCATGGTCTCCTTGGCGCTGTGGTGGTCGATCTCTCCGCTCAGGGCGATGGTCAGCTGCTTGTCCTGTAAGAAGCTGGTCATGGGATTCCTTCCTCTCCTAAAAAAGTATAAGCGCACACGGTGCTTCTCCGTGTGCGCTTATTATAGTTTTTTTTCCAATAGTTTGCTGTCGAAGACGGCAAGGCACGCCTCCAAATTTGGAAATTTTTTACTTTTTCAGCCGTTTTTCCGATTCCTCCAGCTGTGTGATCAGGGCTTGGGCCCGCTGCGCCTTTTCACGCTCGGCGCTGACCACAGCCTCGGGCGCGCGGGAGATAAAGTTGGCGTTTTGCAGCTTGCCCTCAATGGAAGCCAGGTTCTTCCGAGCCTTTTCCAGCTCCTTTCCGATGCGCGCCAGCTCCTTTTCCACGTCCACCAGCTGGTCCAGGGGGATAAACAGCTCGGCGTCGGCGGTGACGCAGGAGACCATGTCCTCATGCCCCACCGGCGCATGGTCCGACACCAGCACCTGGTCAGCGTAGGCCAGGCGCGTGATAAAGCCGGCCCCCTGGGAGAACACATCCTGCTTGGCGGCAGCCACATAGAGGGTGGATTTCTTGGAGGGCGGCACATTCATCTCGGCGCGGCGGTTGCGCACGGCACGGATGGCGCCCATAATGGACTCCATGGCTGTCTCCTCCGCCGGAAAGCTGAGCTCCGGGCGGTAAACCGGCCAATCCTGGGTCATCAGGACCTCGCCCTCGTGGGGGATGGCCTGCCAGATCTCCTCGGTGAGGAAGGGCATGAAGGGGTGCAGCAGCCGCAGGAACTGATCCAGCACATACAGCAGCACCCGCTGGGCCGTCAGCTTGCTCTTCTCCTCGTCGGCATAGAGGCGGGCCTTGGTCAGCTCGATATACCAGTCGCAGTAGCTGTCCCAGATGAAGTCGTAGACCTTCTGCACCGCCACGCCCAGCTCGTACTTGTCCAGGTTCTCCGTGACCTCGGCGATGAGGGTGTTGAGCTTGGAGAGGATCCACTTGTCGGCCAGCTCCAGTTCGTCCGCCGGCGGCAGCTGGTTTTTCTCCACCTTCAGGTTCATCAGCACGTACCGGCTGGCGTTCCAGATCTTGTTGGCGAAGTTACGCATGGCCTCGCACTTTTCCGTATAGAAGCGCATGTCATTGCCGGGGCTGTTGCCGGTGATGAGGTTGAAGCGCAGGGCGTCCGCGCCATACTTTTCGGCCATCTCCAGCGGATCGATGCCGTTGCCCAGAGACTTGGACATCTTCCGTCCCTGATCGTCGCGCACCAAGCCATGGATCAGCACCGTGTGGAAGGGAGCCTTCCCTGTGTGCTCGCAGGCGGAGAAGATCATGCGAGCTACCCAGAAGAAGATAATGTCATAGCCAGTAACCAGCACGTCGGTGGGATAGAAGTAGTCCAGATCGGCGGTCTTGTCCGGCCAGCCCAGGGTGGAGAAGGGCCACAGCGCCGAGGAGAACCAGGTGTCCAGCACATCCGGGTCCCGTTCAATGTGCTTGGAATGACACTTTTCGCATTCCACCGCGTCGGTCCGGCTGACGGTCATGTGGCCGCAGTCGGCGCAGTACCACACCGGAATCTGGTGGCCCCACCACAGCTGACGGGAGATGCACCAATCGCGGCAGTTTTCCATCCAGTTTGTGTAAATCTTGGTAAAGCGCTCGGGGACGAACCGGGTCTCGCCGGAGCGGACCGCCTCCAGCGCGGCCTCTGCCAGGGGCTGCATCTTCACGAACCACTGAGCAGAGATGATCGGCTCCACATCGTTGTGGCAGCGATAGCAGGTGCCCACGTTGTGGGCATGGTCCTCCACCTGGACCAGATAGCCTTGGGCTTCCAGGTCAGCCACAATCTGCTTACGGGCCTCGTAGCGGTCCAGGCCCTGATACTTGCCGCCCAGCTCGTTGACCTTGCCCTTGTCATCCAGGACGCGGACCACCTCCAGGCTGTGCCGGAGGCCCACCTCGAAATCGTTGGGGTCGTGGGCCGGCGTCATTTTCACGCAGCCGGTGCCGAACTCCATGTCCACATACTCGTCGGCGACAATGGGAATTTCCTTATTGACCAACGGCAGGATGCAGGTCCTGCCCACCAGGTCCCGGTAGCGCTCGTCGTTGGGGTTCACCGCCACACCGGAGTCGCCCAGCATTGTCTCAGGCCGGGTGGTGGCGACGATCACGTCGCCGGAGCCGTCGGTGAGTAGATAGCGCAGATGCCACATATGGCCCGGCTTGTCCTGATACTCCACCTCGGCATCGCTGAGGGCTGTGATGCAGTGGGGACACCAGTTGATGATGCGGCTGCCTTTATAGATGAGGCCCTTTTCATAGAGGGTCACAAACACCTCGCGCACGGCCTTGGAGCAGCCCTCGTCCATAGTGAAGCGGGAACGGTCCCAGTCGCAGGACGCGCCCAGCTTTTTCTGCTGCTGCACGATGCGGCCGCCGTACCGGGCCTTCCAGTCCCACACGCGCTCAAGGAACCTCTCGCGGCCCAGGTCATAGCGGCTGAGGCCCTCCTTGGTGCGCAGCTCCTCCTCCACCTTGATCTGCGTGGCGATGCCGGCGTGGTCCACACCGGGAACCCACAGCGCGGCATAGCCCTGCATTCTCTTGAAGCGGACCAAGGTATCCTGGAGTGTGCTGTCCATCGCGTGGCCCATGTGCAGCTGCCCGGTGACGTTGGGGGGCGGCATGACGATGGTAAAGGGCTTTTTTTCCGGGTCGCGCCGGGTGTGGAAATAGCCGCCCTTCTGCCACATTTCGTAGATGCGGTTTTCCACCTCTTGGGGTTCGTAGACCTTGGACAATTCTTTTGCCATGTTTTCAACTCCTGTTCCTTCGTTCCGGGCGTGAAAAAATCCCGACAGCATCCACTGTCGGGACGAAATTCCTTCCGCGGTACCACCCGGATTCCCGCCACAGGGCGGGCGCTCGACCCTCGATAACGGGAGGACCCGGTGCGGCCTACTGCTGTTCAGCCGTCCGCTCAGAGGCGACATTCAGAAACCTCGTCCACAGGCTCGCACCCGCCGCCTGCTCTCTTTTGGACGCCGGCATCCTACTCTTCCCCGTCATCGCGTTTTCCATACTGCGCCTATCATACACCATATCCGGCCTTTTGTCAACAAATACCGAAAAACAGTGCATCAAACATCCTCAATGATGGGTGATGGCTTCTTCTCCTGGGCGCCGGTCAGGGAATTGAACTTCCCGCGGGATTCCTTCACCCGGGCCAGGGCCTCGGCGATAGCGTCCTCGGTACGCTTCATGGCGTCGTTGACGTACTCGTTGGTGACCTGGCGCAGCTCCTTGATCTTGTCGTTGGCCTGCTTCATTACCGCGGCGGCCTCCTTCTGGGCCTCCAGGTAGACGCTCTCCTGGGAGATCATCTGCTTGGCCCGGCGCTCGGCCTGCTTGATGATGTTCTCCGCCTCTTTTTTGGCGTTGGTGATGACCTCATTGCGGGACTCGACAATGGTCTTGGCCTGCTTCAGCTCACCGGGAAGCTGATTGCTGATCTCGTCCAGCAAATCCAGGACCCGGTCACGCTCCACCACGCACTTCTCCGCGCCCAGAGGCAGGCTCCAGGCGTCCTGGATCATGTCGTATAACGTACTGATGACTTCCTCAATGCCATTTGCCATAATGATATCCTCCTTAATTAATCGTGGGAAGTGCTCCGCGCCGGCCGGCGCATCCGCGCGACGCAGTCGTCCAGGATCGCCGCCGGCAAAAAGTCGCTGATATCCGCCCCATGGCCGCCCAGCTCCTTGACCACGCTGGAGCTGAGGTACATGAACTGGTGCTCCGAGGTGAGGAACATCGTGTCAAGATTGGGATTGATCTTGTGGTTGATCAGCGACATCTGAAACTCCTTTTCAAAGTCCGTGGCCGCCCGCAGGCCCTTGACCACCACGTTGACGCCGTTGCGCTTGGCATACTCCGCCAGCAACGCCGGGGAACTGTCCGCCGTCACGTTGGGCAGATCCCGGATTACCCGGCGGATCATGTCCACGCGCTCCTCGGTGGCAAACATGGGCTGCTTATCGGCATTGATCATCACGCAGACGATCAGCTTGTCAAAAATCCGCGAGGCGCGCTCGATAATATTTAGGTGCCCCTTGGTGATAGGGTCAAAGCTGCCGGGATAGATAGCGGTCGTCATGGACGCTCCTCCTCGCGCTCCTTGCGGTAGCGTGTGATGAGAGTTTTGCCGTACCGGCAGTCCTTTCCGCAGGACAAGCCGGAAAAACGGCCCGGATGGGCCTTGTCCGTGGGTCTCTCACAGATTATTATACCACCGTCGGATAAAATGTCAATTTCCGATATGCGTTTGAGCGCGTTTTCCAGAAAAACCTCGGCGTAGGGCGGGTCGAGGAAGATGAGATCAAAGGCCCCACGGCTGCGCGAGAGAAACTCCAGGTAGTCCGCCTGCACAATCTCGGACAGGGCTTCCACCCGTGCGCGCCGCACATTCTCGCGCACCAGTGCGGCGGCCTCCCGCCGGGCGTCCACAAAGGTGGCGCGGGCCGCGCCGCGGCTGAGGGCCTCAATGCCCATCTGGCCGGTGCCGGCGAACAGGTCCAGGACCCGCCGGCCCTCAATTTCAAATTGGATCATGCTGAACACCGCCTCCTTCACGCGCTCGGCGGTGGGGCGTGTCTGCATCCCGTCCGGCGTTCTGAGGCGGACGCCGCGGGCGCTTCCTGTAATAACGCGCATGGCACTCACTCTCCGGGATGAAAATGTTGGTACACCGCCTGGGCGGCGGCTTTGGGGAGGATCTCCTCCAGCTGTGCCGCCGACGCGGCTCGGATCCTTGCCACGGACTTGAACTGCCGCAGCAGAAGCGCGCGGCGGGCCGGGCCGATACCGGGGATCTTGTCCAGCTCCGACCCCTGCATCCGGCGGCTGCGCAGGGCCTGGTTGTAGGTGATGGCGAAGCGGTGGGTCTCCTCCTGGATGCGGCCCACCAGGGAAAAGACGGCCGGCGCCGCCGAAATGCCCAGCTCCTGCCCGCCGGAGGTCACCAGCGCGCGGGTGCGGTGGCGGTTGTCCTTGACCATGCCAAACACCGGGATACTGAGGTCCATTTCCGCCAGCTGCCGCTCCACAACCCCGGCGTGGACGCTGCCGCCGTCGATGAACAGCGCGTCGGGCCGAACGTCAAAGCCCTTGTCCCCCTGCAGAAAGTGAGCAAAGCGCCGCGCGATCACCTGCCGCATGGAGCCGTAGTCGTCCTGGTCAGCCAGGTCCACCTTGAAGCGCTTGTAGTCCTTTTTCAGCGGCTTTCCGTCCACAAACACCGTCATGGACGCCACGATATCGCTGCCGGCGAGGTTGGAGATGTCGTAGGCTTCGATCCGGCTCAGCCGCTCCAGCCCCAAAAGGCTTTTCAGCTGCCCAAAAGCGCCCTGCAGCCGTTCCTCCTTGGAGGTGACGCGCTCGGCCTCCTCCCTGGCGTTTTTATTGGCCAGCTCCACCAGGCGCACACCGTCGCCCCGCTGGGGCGTCCGCAGCCGGATGCGCCGACCGCAGGTCTCCCGCAGCATTTGCTCGAACAGCGCGCCGTCCTCCATGGAAAGCGGCAGGAGAATTTCCTTGACCGCCCCCTGCTTGGCCAGGTAATACTGCTTGACCAGGCTGGAGACCGCGTCTTCCGGGCTGTCCACCGGCGATAAAATCTGATAGTCCTTGTCCAGAAGATTTCCCTCCACATAGTGGAGCACCGCAAAGCATGCCTTGGCCTCGCTCTGGTAGAAGCCCACCACGTCGGTGTGGGACATGGCGTTGGCGGTGACCAGCTGCCGCTGGCTCAGCGTCTCGATGGCCCGCAGGCGGTCCCGGAGGTCCGCGGCCTGCTCAAAGCGCATCTCCTCCGCCGCCTCCAGCATCCGCGCCTCGATCTCCCGGGCCACGTCCTTGTAATTCCCCTGGAGCAGCAGCACTGCCTGGCGCATGGTTTCCCGGTAGCGCTCCGGCGAACGGGACAGCTGGCACCAGCCATCGCAGTTGTTCATGTGGTAGTTGAGGCAGGGCCGGTCCTTCCCCAGGTCCCGCGGGAATTTCTTGCGGCACCCCGGGAGCTTCAGCGTCAGGCGGATGGTGTCAATGACATTCTGCGTCACATACCGCCCGCCGAAAGGGCCGAAATATGCCGCGCCGTCGTCCTTTACCCGGCTGACCAGGCTCATGGCGGGGTATTCCTCACGCATATCGATACGGAGGTATGGGTATCCCTTGTCGTCTTTCAAAAGGACATTATACTTTGGCATGTGCCGCTTGATGAGCGAACACTCCAACACCAGCGCCTCGAACTCTGACCGGGCGATGATGGTGTCGAAGGACTCAATCTGCCGGACCATCATCCGCGTCTTGGCGGAGTGCCCCGCGGAGTCCTGGAAATACTGGGACACCCGGTTTTTCAGCTTTTTGGCCTTGCCCACGTAAATGACCTGCCCATGCCTGTCGGACATCAGGTAGACGCCCGGCTCATAGGGCAGCGACAGCGCCTTGTCGCGCAGCTCATCCTTGGTCATAGTCCCTCCGTGCTTCCCCGCCGGGCCGACAGCTGCCGTCCCAAGGCAAACAGCCCGTATCCGAGGGCCGTGCCGGCCAGATTGAGAATCAGGTCGTCAATATCGCCGCTGCCCCGCAGCGTCAGCGGCTGTGCAATTTCAATCGCCAGAATCACCCCCGCCGCCCGCAGCAGCGTCCGATGCAGCCGCCGCGCGCTTCGCCACAGGCGTGGCAGAGAAAAGCCCAGCGGTACAAACATCACCACGTTGCCCGCAAGGTTGATCACCGCGTGGCGCGCCAGATAGCCACCCTCCCCTGTCCGCAGGACCGCCCAGAACTCCCGGATGGTCCGAAACGGCACAAGATTGACCGACCAGCGCACCTGCTCCCAGCAGGATACAGCAGCAGGCCCTGCGGGCCGGTCGAACAGCAGGCAGAGCATCAGCGCCGCATAGGCCGCGAACAGCGCAGCCAATACGGCCCACAGGGTCTTTCTCTTTGTTTCCATCTGCCTCCACCTCCGCCGTGCGGTACGAAAAAGGCCGCCCTGCGCCGCGGGAGTGCCCGCGGCGCAGCGGCAGCCAGCTCAGATCGGCGCTCAGAAGATCTCCTTGACCAGCATTTCAGAAAGGGCCTCCACCGCTTCCTGCTCGTCCGGGCCTTCGGCGATCATGGTAACGCGGGTCCCCTTGGTAATGCCCATGGAAAGAACTCCCAGCAGGCTCTTGGCATTGATTCTGCGTTCCTCCACCTCTACCCAGATGCTGGCCTTGAACTCGTTGGCCTTTTGAATGAAATAGGTCGCCTGCTTGTTGTGCAGACCGGATTCACATTTGACAATAGACTGCTGCATGTACATGTTGGTCACTCCCTCAAAGTTTGGCTGATGGGGTCTCCTGTGTCTGACTACGGATATCATAGCGAAAATATCCAAAAAAGTCAATCATTTTAATTAAAATTCCACAATCGTCACGCCGTCCTCCCCCTCGCCGAACACGCCCAGGCGGAAGCTCTTGATCTGGCGGTTCTGGCGGAGGCGGGCCTGCACGGCCTTGCGCAGGACGCCGGTGCCCTTGCCGTGGATGATGCGGGCCGTGGGGAGCTTGGAGAGGAACGCCTGGTCCAGGAACTGGTCCAGCGCGGCGACAGCCTCCACGCTGTCCATGCCCCGCAGATCCAGCTCGCTGGGTGCGGCCACGTTGCGCAGCTCCCGGCGGGTCTTTTCGATAAACTTTTGAACGCTCTGCTGCTGCTCGTGCTCCAGGAGGTAGACCTCCTCCGGCTTGGCGGTGATCTTCATGATCCCGGCCTGGAGCTGATAGGTGCCGTCCTTGTTCACCGCCAGCACCGTGGCCTTGGAGCCCAGCTTCAAAAGCTCCACCGTGTCCCCCGCGCGCACCTCCCGGCTGGGCTTGGGACGCTCCACCGCCTCGCGCTTGGGAGACAGGCGGTTCTCGGCTTCGTTGAGGCTGCGGCGCAGGGCCGCCTGCCGCTCGTTGATGCCCTGGGCGTCGGCCACGTCGTGGAGCTGCTTGCGCAGCTGCCGGAGCTCTTCATAGGCGGCGTTGGCCGTGCGGCGGGCGTCGTCGATGATGGACTGTGCCTCGGCCCTGGCCTTCTCGGCGGCCTTGTCCCGCTCCTTCTGGATCTCGGCGTAGTAGGCGTCGGAGCGCTGCTTGGTCTGCTCCATCTCCAGCCGCAGCCGCTCGGCCTCCCGCTTGGCCTGCTCCATCTGCTGGCGCTGCTGCTCCAGCTGGCTGAGGACCTCCTCGAAGTTGAGGTCGTTTTCGCTGACCAGGTCGCGGGCCCGCTGGATAATCCCTTCGTCCAGCCCCAGCCGCTGGGAGATGGCGAAGGCGTTGGACCGCCCCGGTACGCCGATGAGCAGGCGGTAGGTGGGCTTGAGGGTCTGAACGTCGAACTCGCACGAGGCGTTGACCACCCCGGGGGTGCGCATGGCGTAGAGCTTCAGCTCGGCATAGTGGGTAGTGGCTGCGATTTTCGCGCCGGCCTTGCGGCAGAAGTCGATGAGTGCCATAGCCAGCGCCGCGCCCTCTGCGGGGTCTGTACCGGCGCCCAGCTCGTCAAAGAGCACCAGGCTCCGGCCGTCGCACTGCGCCACGATCTCAACGATGTTCCTCATATGGGCCGAGAAGGTGGACAGAGACTGCTCGATGGACTGCTCGTCGCCAATGTCGGCCAGCACCGCGTCGAAGGTGGAAACGAAGCTGCCGTCGTCGGCGGGGATGTGCAGGCCGCACTCGGCCATGAGTGTCAAAAGGCCGATGGTCTTGAGCGTCACGGTCTTGCCGCCGGTGTTGGGTCCGGTGACAACCAGCGTGTCAAAGTCGTCCCCCAGCCGCACCGACACCGGCACCACCACGCGCTTGTCGATCAGCGGATGGCGGGCGTGTTTCAGCTCCAGTCGTCCGTCGGTGCGGATGCCCGGCTCCATGGCCTTCATGGTAAAGGACAGCTTGGCCCGAGCGAAGATAGCGTCAATGGCCACCAGCATCCGGTAGTTCTGCTGGATCGGCTCCTTGTAGGCTGCGGCCTCGGCGGAGAGCTCGGCCAGGATGCGCTCGATCTCCTTCTGCTCCTTGATTTGGAGCTCCCGCAGCTCGTTGTTGGCGTTGACGGCCTGCATCGGCTCGATAAAGAAGGTGCCGCCGGAGGCGGACACATCATGGACCAGGCCGGGAATATCATTTTTGCACTCGCTCTTCACCGGCACCACGAAGCGGCCCGACCGGATGGTCACGATCGGCTCCCGCAGCGCGCGGGAATAGGCCGGCGAGGAGATGACCTTTTGCAAAGACTCCCGGATCTTGCTGCTTTGCAGGCGGATGTGCCGGCGGATGTCGGCCAGCTCGGCACTGGCAGCGTCGGCAATCTCCTCCTCAGAGAGAATGGCGGTGGAGATGCGCTCCTCCAGATACTTGTTGGACGTCAGTTCCCAGAAATAGACGTCCAGGCAGGAGGACACCGCGTCGGTCTCGGCGTAGCTCTTCACGCCGCGGGCCACCCGCAGGCTGGACGCGATCCTCAAAAGCTCCCCGGGGCTGAGGCTGCCGCCACGGTCGGCCCGGTCCAGGCTCTCGCCCACGTCCCGGATGCCGCCGAGGCTGGGCGAGCCCTTCAGGGATATCAGGTGGCACGCCGCCGAGGTCTGCTCCAGAAGCCGGCGCACCTCGTCGGCATCGGTCTCCGGCCGCACGGCGCGGCAGGCCTCCTTGGCCGCGTCGCTGACCGCCTGGGCGGCCAGCAGCTCCAGAATGGCGTCCAGCTCCAGCTTCTGAAGGGATTTTTCGTAAAGTTGACTCATGGCTCGATACCTCAGGTTTCCAGTAGTGATTTATAGAAATCCAGCGTGGAGAAGCCGCGTTCCAGCTGGGTGACAAGATACGTTTCAGCGAGATCGCCCAGCTCCCGCAGGGAGTCCGGGCCAATCTCGAAAGAAAAGAGGCGGCGACCGTCGCAGGCGGTGAGGTAGTGCAGCGCCGCAAGCGTCCCCACCCCCACCGGCATTCTCAGGCCGCCGTCGTCCTCGATGCGGCAGTGCTCGCACTGCAAAACGCCCCGGGAGACGTTGAAGCGGTCCGCTGCCGGATCGCCACACACGGCGCACCCGGAAAGGTCCGGCGCGTAGCCAGAAAGGCACGCCAGACGCAGCTCAAAGGCCGCTTTCACCAGCCGCCGCGGCTTCTTGAGCTTCCCCAGGGCGTAAAAGCTGTTGAGCAGCAGGGACAAAAGCTGCGGATTGGGGCTGTCCTCCTGGGAGACCACCTCCGCCGCCTGGGCGAAGTAGGACGCCAGGGCCAGCCGTTCCAGATCGCCCCGCAGCTCCCAGAACTGCTCCTTGGCCGACGCCTCCTGTACTGTGAGGAAGCCGCGGTGCTCGAACACCGTGAATTCCGAGAACGCCAGCAGCTGGCAGGCCGCCTTGAGCCGGCTGCGGTTGGACCGGACGCCCCTGGCCCGCAGCGTCACCCGCCCCCGGTCCCGGGTCAGCACCGTCAGGAGCTTGTCCGTGTCCTGGTATGCTGTCTCCCGCAGGACGACGCCGTCTGTTTTCCAATACATCGTGACTCCTCTATGTATGGGACGTCAGCCGTCCCCCCGCAAGGATTCCTGGTACAAAACGTAAAGCTCCGGCGCGCCGGTCTCGCGGAAAAGGTCCCAATAAAACTGTGCGTTCATACAGCAAATCCTCCCAAACCAAATTGATACCTATAAATGAGCAAATTCAGGAATTGACGAAAGCAGTCCGGCAGAGGTGAAGGCCGATGTGGAAGGGCACAATATGGCCAAGACCGCAGGAAAAGAAGAAATGGGCAAGTGCTAAGACAAGCAGCAAGCGATCAAGAGC
>JAAWBZ010000224.1 GCA_022792945.1 Oscillospiraceae bacterium
ATCCTCATCAACACTATGTTCAAAATCAAACATTTCAATGTAATAAGAATCATGGTCGTTCCTCTTAGATTATTCTATGTTAACAGTATACCATTAAATAACCAATCCATCAATTACATTATCTCTAATCTCTTCTCAAGTCTTAATATAGAAAATACCAAAAATCCCTGTAAATGGCATTTGCACACCACTTACAAGGGTTCTCATTCTCAAAAGTTCGCCGTACAGTTCACTTATCCATTCATCTGCTTCGCGAACTTTTATCTAACATCTTCGTATTGATTATACGAAAACTTTGCTTCATTTATAACCCACTAAATTGCTCTTTTTACTTTATTTCCACTGATAGAATCAATCCACTTGTCCAACAATATTTTATTTGCATATAAGCGTCCATCCAGTCTAACGGTATATGGATTATCTGTTTTTGTCAAAAGTTCTCTTGATTTCGTCTGACCTTTCCCAAGATAAGCACAAAATTCCTTTACATTTAGCAACCTTTTGTCTACTAATACTTTTTCTCTTATGCTTATAAAAATCATCCTTCCTTGTTTAAATTTTTGCAATAAAAAAGGACTACGGCGATTTTTTACCGTAATCCCTTTATTTATTTTTAGATATTATATTATTCTTGAATTGATGTCACAATACCATCATCTAAATAAATATATCTACCATCGTCATATACCCACTGTTCTCTTACACCATATTTAGTTTCAGTTCTATTTATTTCATTAGGTTCTCCCCATGAAGACATCTTCACATCTAATTCAGACATTCCAATTTCTGGATCATTGCCACTAAGCCAATATTTTTTCTGATTTTCTGAATCCGCATATGATCCATAACTTCTAATAATTTCATCATAATTGAAATATCCTCTTGTTAATATTTTTTCATCAAGAAGAAATTCCGCCTTAATTGTATCTTTTTCTTCAAAGTTCAAAATTTTAAAACTATTCCCCTCCTTATTTTTTTCAATATTTGTTATAGTAATTTCTGAGCTTTCTTCATCATAAGACCAAGTAAAGTTATAATTATAGGCAGGAGTGTCAGAATCTTGAGTATATCCAACAAATCTTCCAGAATAATCATCATTAAATTCATAATTCCAGATTGCGTCAACATTTGGGCAACTCCACATTCCAACAATTTTCGATTCAACAGAATTATTCTTAACTATAATACTAGCGATAAGCATTATTGCCAACAAAATTACTGCGACACATATCACAACAAATATTTTAATTTTTTTCTTCTTCTCTTTTTGTATCGGATAACCACATTCAGGACATGATTCTACGCTTTTATATACTAATACTCCACATTCAGGACATTTAATATTTTCCTTTTTCTTTCTTAATTCTTCTTCCTTTTTAATTTTTTCTTTCTCATTTTTCTCTTCCTTCATTTTTTTTTGATAAGTTCCTATATCAAAATTACAGTGCGGACAGATACTAATCTTATCACTTATTTCTTTCCCACATATAGGACACTTAATTAATGCCATAACTTTTTCCTCCCTCACATTTTATCTCGACAATCTATTATACATTCCATACATAGCCAAATCTATCAAAAAATTCATATGTATCATTTTTTTGTTTCTTTTTTTATTCTCAAATTCCATCGGAAAAGCAATTGATGGAACTGCAGAAATGGTGATTGTTGTAGAAGATGTTTTTATTCCTGATTTTTTTATTGAAGAAACAATATCCGGAATAACTGATAAATATTCATTAAATAATACAAAATTTCCATTATTTAAAGCCTCTTCCATTTCGTCCATTGCTTTTCGGAATTGCACAACATCTTTTTCTTCTCTTATATATTTTGCAAGTTGTATAGCATCCTCCAAATCATCACCGTTTTGGCTAATATAGTCAAGAAGCAGTGGACTTTCATATGTTATAATTTTTTTTCCTACTTTTTCATTTATTTCTTTATAAAATTCTAAT
>JAAWBZ010000225.1 GCA_022792945.1 Oscillospiraceae bacterium
AGGGTGAGAAGCTGATACTCATTGCTGAGGGAGTGAAGACCAGGATGCTGAAGGATGAAACTGGAAATTTTGTGATGAGGAATCAGAACTATACGGCTGCTTATACCTACAGCATTGAGGATGCAGAGAATCCTCGGCTTCTTGGTACGGTCCGGGTAGATGGTACCTACCATACCTCCAGAAAGAACGGAGATTATCTTTATGTCCTTACAGATTATTTTCCTGTGATAGAGAACTGTGAAGAAGACAGTCTGTTCATCCCTCTGGCCAACGGGGAAGAGCTGGCGGCGGACGACATGCTGATTGCACCCAAAATGCTTACAGGAAATTCTCTGGTGGCAGTATCCATAGATCTGGCCAATCCGGAGGAAATCAAGGACAGAAAAGCTCTGGTGGGTATATCTGATTTGATCTATGTAAGCGAGAACAGTATCTATGTGACACAGCAGGACTGGACAGCAAACAGGACCTCCACGAATATCATGAAATTTACCTACAAGAAAGGGATGCTGGAAGGGGCCGGCGCCGGTACGGTACCGGGCTATCTGAATGATGGATTTTCCATGAATGAATATCAGGGCTTTCTCAGAGTGGTATCCACAAGCTGGGACGGCGTAAACAAAAACGGACTCTACGTGCTGGATGAAACCATGAACACGGTGGGAAGGGTGGAAAATTTGGCTGAGGGGGAGGAGATTTATTCTTCAAGATTTCTGGGTGATATGGGATACTTTGTAACCTTCCGAAATATGGATCCCCTGTTCAGTGTGGATTTGTCTGACCCGAAAAACCCAACGGTTTTGGATGAACTGAAGATTACGGGATTTTCAGAATACCTGCATTTCTGGGGAGAGAACAAGCTTCTGGGGATCGGTAAAGAGGCAGATCCCCAGGACGGTACCATCACTGGCGTGAAGCTCTCCATGTTTGACATCTCGGATGCCCGAGATGTTCGGGAGGAGGCAAAGCTGGTTATTGAGGGCGAATGGCTTTCATGTCCGGGGGTGGATAACTACAAGGCGATCCTTGCGGATGTACGGAAAAATCTGATCGGCCTGGCGGTGGAGAATGAATACAGGGTGTATTCCTACTCTGAGGAGAGAGGCTTTGAACTGAGAATGTGTGAGGAGCTTACAGGAAACAACTGGGAGGCCAGGGGGGTTTACGTGAAAAACAGATTTTATTTAGCCGATGAAGGCCATATCGTCGACTTTGACATGGATCAGGACTTCAAAAAGAGAAAGGAATTATATTTCTGACCCGTCCGGGGCTTGCATAGATTGGCTGAATGGGCTATACTATTACAAAGCAAACGGATATGACTGCTGACGCAGTCATCACTATTCATGAAAGTCGAT
>JAAWBZ010000226.1 GCA_022792945.1 Oscillospiraceae bacterium
AATATTACCGTACTGGTCAAGCAGTTCTTGACGGCGTTTTTCAAACTTATCTCCAGCAAATTTTAGAAAGACCAGTGCAATCACGGCATCCCTATTTTTTTCTGTACTGCCAACGCCACGCAAGGCCACCCGGCAGTTCCACAAAACAGTTTCAAGGGAAACTTGAACTTCTTTCTTTGCAGTTCTTGCCATGATTTACACTCCTTTATTCTCGCCTTTATCATCAGCCGCACCACCGGAACGAATCCAGTCATCGACTTCTGACAGTTTAAATTTCCACAGCCTTCCAACTTTGTATGCGGGCATATTCCTTTTGGCAATCCACTGCAAAATCGTTTCTCGCCCCACACCAAGGTAGGATTGCACTTCTTTCAAAGTCGACCATTTTTCAATGTTGGCTTCAGCCATGCGATTACCTCCGTTTATTTCTCAAACTCAAATTTTGTATCGACAAAAAAGGTGAATATATCACTGTTTGGAAAGCAGTCATTTCCGTCACAGTCTATCATGATCCACTTGCATTCTGACATTTCTTCAAAGCCGCGGGCATCCATGCTCGTGGTTATTTTTACACCCATATGCGGCGGTGTGTCCGGTATATCGATATAGTCTTTATCTGCTCTCGGACGGACAGTATTGTGATTGGAGAAATATAATCTGCGTCTACGCCACGTTTGTGTGCCGACATTCTCAAATTCCCAGGTGTGTTGAAATTTTTCGTATATGTTTACCTGATAGGCCGGTTTTGGTTTTGACCTGAAATATACCTGATCGCCAGGATAGAATGTCGATACTGGATGAAACGATTCGATTCGCTCCTGTGGTTCATCAAGGAATTTCTGATATTCCATCGCAACGATGTCATCGGCTTCATCGGTATTGCTTTCAATAAACATCCGGAACTGAATCGCCAATGCTCTGTATAAGCAGTCCTCGTTCGCTTCTGTGGTCGGAGGGATGCCAAAAACAAGCATAATGTCCCGTAGCTTATCGCTCTCGATATTTTCTTTATAAAATAAGGTCAGCCCGTCCTCATCAAACGGATTAAAAGATGTCTTGATTTCTGGTGTCATAGCCCGACTGCCATCATAAAGCTTTCGCTGCAGAGCTACATCCTTAGAGGTGTAGCTCTTCCCTTTTGTGAAGGGGAAATGGTTGCTGCCTGCTGCACGGAAACAAAGGGTAACAAATATGCCACTGTTTTTCCGGCTCGGATAGAAAACTGATGACCGCATATGCGGATATACCCGCTCAAAATACGTTTTTATCAGCATGGTTAATGTCCCTCACCCTGCGAAAAGCTTTTGTCCTACGATTTGTCCTATGAGTCCTATGCCAGCTATCTTTTGTGTCTCATTTTCTCATGCGATAATGTTTGCAGATGGACAAGAGATGGATTCAACAATCGGTTGAGACGTATTGATTTTATTATACCGCACTTCAGTACGGAAATCAACACAATAACTGGTTACTTGCTGAAAATCCACATAAATCCACCTCAATCCATTATCAAGCAATGCACTTCTGCAGAAGTGTCCGGCCTGCTTGTAAAACGAAATCTATGCAACCTGAACGACCGGAAGGGATGGCTGCAACCGAAACGGAGTAATTCGTTAGGCTGCACATCTCATTTGGCTATACTGTGCTGCACTGATGACCTCCGTTTCGGAAAACAAACCGAAATGGAGGTCATTTCCTTGATAATCAAGTACAAGTTTGCCACTGGCGAGGTTATGGAAGTCGAGGTCTCCGATGAGATTGGTGCCGTGATTACCGCCAGCCGCAAAGCCGAACACGCTCTGGAAGAGCGCAACCGCTACCACTGCTATTCCCTCGATGCTATCGACTACGAGGGTCTTGAGTATGGCGAGTGCGATGAATATCCCATTGAGGACGATTCCGCAGAACGGGCGGAGCGCATTAACACCGCCTTCTCTCACCTCACTGAAGTCCAGCAGCGCCGTCTTGGTATGTATGCGGACGGAAAGACTCTGCGGGAGATCGCCGCGCGGGAAAACACCAGATTCCAGTCGGTGGCCGAGTCCATTGAAGCCGCCAAGAAAAAGTTTTTGAAAAATTACTGTCCAGCACCCTGACAAACCCCTCTCCTTTTCTGGGTATACCGAAAGGCAGCACAAAGCAAATCGCCTTTCGGAAAGGACAACCAAAGAATGAAGCACAACCTTAACATCAGTGTTTCCAAGAAACCGTCGGAGGGCGGGATCGTGCAGTGCCGCAATGTGTCCCTGCGTGAGAAACTCTTCACCAGACTGTTCGGCAGGAAGGAAAAGGTAATGATCCTGGTCCCCGGCAACAGCGTGGAGTCGGTGTGCATCACCGAGGTGCCGGAGGGAGGTGCGGTCTGTGAGTAGAATGAAGCTCCTCCTCGATGTGATCGAGGATATGCGCTCT
>JAAWBZ010000227.1 GCA_022792945.1 Oscillospiraceae bacterium
CCGTCCCGGCTGGAACGCTGGCGCTCCAGGTGGCGGGCGTAAAAGGCCAGGGCCTTCAAAATGAAGTCCTCCTTCTGCTGGGGGGTACGCAGCTTGCCCAGGTACTTCCCGACCTTATCACTGGACAGCTTGATGTACTCCTTTTGATTGCCCTTGACCTCCGACATGATGTGGAAGATACCGTCCATATCAAGCTGGCCCGCTTCACTCAGCTTCCGCATACGGATGGCCTGGGACAGAGAGGGGGTACAGTCCTCGCTCTCGATGGTTTCCAGCAAATCAAGCTGTTCCCGCTGGTTCAGATAGGACAATTCCACGGCGGGGGTAAAAGCGATCCTGCCCTCGTCCACCAGGGACAGGAGGGGCTTTTCCAGATTGGTCAGGCGGATATACCGTTGCACCTGTGTCTCGCTCTCCCCGGCGTTCTCCGCCACAGCGCCCCTTGACGACTTCTGTCCAGGTTGGACAGACCTTTTCCCCTGGTGCCGCAGGGCTGCTACTTTCATCTTGTAGGCGAACGCCTTTTCAGAGGGCAAAAGGCCCTCCCGCTGGATGTTGGAATCCACCATGAAGATCACGGCGCTGTCACGCTCCATATCACGGACAAGGGCGGGGATTTCCTCAATCCCCGCCCTCCTGCAAGCGTGTATCCTGCGGTGCCCGCTGACGATTTCATAGCCGCCCTCCTTGACCGGGCGCACCACAACGGGCGTCATGACGCCAAACTCCTTGATACTCTGGACAAGCAACTCCATCCCCTCGTCGTCCCTGACCTGAAAGGGGTTGTCCTGAAAGGCGGCGCACTCCGACACCTTGATTTCTTGAATGTTCATCTATTTTCCCTCTTTCCTGATTTTTGCGGGCGTCCCGCTCAGTTTTCGTCAACTGGGCCAGTAGTTCCGGGGGGATTTGGGAGATAATGCCCTCCAGCTTTTTCTGCTCCTTGTTTAGCCGGTACAGTTTGTAGTTGGCTTCCTCCAACTCCTGTTTGTAGTCCTGGTTGGCCCGCCATGCCGTGGCCCTGCCCTCCGTCACATAGGCCAACTCCCGTTCCAGGTCTGCGATCTGCTTGTCCGTGCTGGCGACCTGGGCCTTTAGCTGGGTCATTTCCGGGGCATACCTGCCGAGAAGGGCGATAGCTTCATCCTTTTTCCTGCCGCTGTTCAGAACGCCGATACTGTTGATGGCCTGACAAATCTCGTCATA
>JAAWBZ010000228.1 GCA_022792945.1 Oscillospiraceae bacterium
AAAGCAGAGCGAAGGCCATTCCCAGTACAAACGCATAGGCAAACTGGTTAAAATTCAAATGCAGGCATCCAAAAGCCAGACCGCTCAGGACAACCGATGCAAGGATACCTCTCTGTCGATAAGATCCCAGAAACACACCCCGATATATAAACTCCTCCGACAAAGCCGGAACTGCCGCAATTACCAACAGCTGTACAGGCAGTGAAATCTCTCCCACCCCCATCTGCATATCCATCACGTAATTCCTGGAAAACAGCATTGTAAACGCATTCAGACAGGTCATCAAAGGTTCCAGAAGAAACACAAAAAGGACAGTCATCCCCACTGTGGAGAGCCGGATCTTCTCATGGGGAATCAAGTCCTTAATATCCATCCTGCCCACCGCCAGATAGACCAGCACCGGAGCCAGATAAATCATTTGTGAGGCAAACAGGTTTCCCAACAAGGAAAGCCTCGACAAAAATTTCCCTCCAAACAGACTAAATCCCAAAGCCCAGATCACCAATCCAAAAAACAGCCAATCTGCCTTTTTTCCTTTGTCACTCATCCTCTTCTCCGCCTTCTTTTTTCACCAAAACATTCAGCCAGCGATTCCGCCCTTCCCGCATATCATCACTCTGGTACAGCTCCAAAAGTTCCAAACCTCGCTGATACTTGAGCAGACTTTTCATGGTCCGCTCCGTATAGTCACAGTAGAAACGCTGATTTCTGTACTCCTCCGTCTCCCCATATTGGAAAGACATATAGAGAATGCCGCCCGGCTTAAGTGCATGATAAAGCTTTTCCAAGATCTTGGGCATATCCTTTCTGGCCACATGGAGCAGAGATGCTGAGGCCCAGATTCCATCAAATACCTCCTGAAACTCCATCTCCTCGTAGGTCAGGCAGAGCACCTCCATATCCGTGTAAATCTCCGCCAGACTACACATTTTCGGCGAACCGTCCATGGGCGTCACATAACAGCCCGCCTCCTCCAGAAAACGACTGTCCCTGCCGGAGCCGCAGCCCAAATCCAGCACTTCTGCATTTTCTGGAAGAAAGCTTAAGAATTCTTCCAGCTGTTCCTCCATGTTTAAATTAATGGTCTCCT